>JAISFJ010000040.1 GCA_031263665.1 Coriobacteriales bacterium | reverse complement strand
GTGCGCCAAAACACATTAACACCTTAAATTAACAGCTGATGAGAAAAACGCTGCTGGAATGGCTTATATGTAGTAGGATGGTATCTGAATTTATCTGAATCGCCTGTGGCATTTAGTTGTGTCGAATTTAAGAAGGAGCAATTTCATGGTTGAGACAGAAAAAGCCTTCGCTTGTCCAAAATGTGGGCAAATCATAGAATATGGTACCCATCCCTGTCCGTCCTGTGGTATGCCGATAACGTGGGAGGGGTTTACGCCGCCTGCAGAACCAATACCCGAGACGGCCGTTGTTGATGACGCGGTCGCGCAAACGCCGCCAACGCCTCAGGTCGAGGCACTTCCAACACCTCAGATTGAGACGCCGATTGTTCAGGTGGAGACGACTTCTCCTGCTCCGGCGTCCGATTTCGCACCCACGCCCGCACCCACGCCCGAGTATACACCGGCCCCCACGCCTGCGCCGGCCCCCACACCCGAGTACACGCAGACCCCGGCCCCTACGCTCGAGTACATACCGGCGCCTGTTCCGGAGTCCACTTTCGTATCGACGCCTGCACCTGAGTACGCGTCGGCGCCTGCACCTGCGCCCCGCCCCGCGCCCATACCGGAACCGGCCCCTACGCCGGCACCTGTTCAGGAGTTCACGCAGACCCCGGCACCCGCACCCATGCAAGAACCAGCTCCGATATTGGAGCCCGCACCCGTGCCAGAACCCGCACCCGTGCCAACGCCATCACCAGAGCCTGCACCCGCGCCAAGTCCGGAGCCTGCTTTGATGTCTACGCAGGTACCACTCGTCAGTCCTGCTCCCGAATCCATTTCGGCTTCCACTTTGATACCGGCCCCCGTACCGGAACCGACTCCCGCGCCGGCCCCCCCGCAGGTCCCCGTACCGGAACCGGCCCCTGCGCTGGCGCCCGTTCAGGAGTTCACGCAGACCCCGGCGCCCGCGCCCGCACCACAACCAGCCCCGGCGCCCGCACCTGTACCAGAACCGGCCCCGGCGCCCGCACCACAGCCAGTCCCGGAACCCGCGCCGATACCATCGCCCGCGCCACAACTCGTACCGGAGCTCTCAACAGTCCCAGAGCCCGCGCCGATACCGGCGCCCGTGCCACAGCTCATACCTTTGTCAGCGTCAGTGCCAACACCGGCGGCAGCTTCAACGCCGACTCCTGTTCCGGAGTCCACGCAAAGCACCCTCCCTGTTTCGGAGCCCATTTCGGAGTCTTTGGTCATGCCGACTCAAGTTACGGGGCAATCAACGGAGCCGGTTCAGGCTACGGCACAAACCATCGTGCCGGAACAGGCGCAGGCCGCCATGAGCTCAGCGCCCACCGCGCTCGCGGATGTTTCGCCTGTGATGGGCTCCGCAATCACGGTGCCAGATGCAACGGGTATCGCGATGCCTGAAATAGAAGAACCGGCGGCATTGGATGAGCCAACGGTGCAACCAGCGGTGCAACCGGCGGCACAGCAATCGGCTCCCGCCCCAGCCCCAGCCTCGACCCCCGCTTCGACCTTGGGCCCTGCTGTGGCAAGCGCGGAGTCTGCGGCGGATGAATCGTTGGCGAACGCGCAGCTACCGGTCAAGGTTCTCCAAAAAAATACCAAAAGAAGCGCGGGCGCCCGGATGCTTGCGCTCGTTTTTAAGATTATCGCCGTCTTGTTCTGGGTAGCCGCCGTGCTTATGATTCTTGTTTCTGCTGTCGATATATTCGGCGGTGGTGGCGGAAACTACGATTGGATGAACATATTTGACAGGCTCGTGGAAAACGGCGCCCTCATAGTCATTTTGGGTGGATTTATTCTCGGGCTCATCTTCTTTGGCATCGGTGAGGTTATCGGTTTGCTTAACGATATTCGTAAGAATACCAGGTAGAATAAAGCCAAAGAACCGTCCAAACAACGTCCAGGAGATATTCAGGAGATACCATGTTACTCGTTGCCCGTTATATACTTCCCGTCAGCAGGGCCCCTATCGAAAACGGCGCGGTGCTTGTTCGCGACGGTTACATTCGAGACATCGGCTACGCCACCAAGCTCAAGACCTGTTATCCCGATGAAGAGACGCGCGACTTTGGGCTTGCGGCGCTCATGCCCGGCCTTGTCGACGCGCATACCCACCTGGAGTACTCGGCGATGCGCGGGCTGATAAACGACGTACCTTATGCCGCCTGGAAACTGCATATCGCCGAGAAGGAAAAACTCTTCACGTCTGAGGATTGGGATGATTCCGCCCTGCTTGGCGCGCTTGAGACCATCCGCAGCGGCATCACGACGGTCGCGGACATCACGAGTACCGGGGCCTCGCGCAAGGCCGTTCAGGCAACGGGATTGCGCGGCATCATCTATCGCGAGGTCGGCACGATGGAGCGCAGCGAAGTCGACCACGTGCTCGAAGAAGCCTTCAGCGATGTTGAGGACTGGCGCCGGGGGCAAGACCCCAATTACCTGCGGATTGGTATCGCGCCCGCCCCGCTGTTTTCTTGTCATCCGCTCATATTCAAACGTATTGGAGAATATGCCGCGGGCGGGACGGCGGTCGCCTGTCATCTGGCCGGCAGTCGGGAGGAATACGAGTTTATCCGCTATGGGTCCTCACCGTTTTCCGTTCATTCGACGGAGCAGGAGCGCGGCTACGGTATCGACATGCCGCCTTGGCTTGCCACGGGGGTAAGTCCCGTGCGGTATATTCTTAATTGGGGATTGTTTGATGCTCCCAACGTGCTTGCCATCCACTGCGTTCAGGTGGATGATGACGACATTGACAAGCTGGCCGAATACGACATAGCCGTGGCAGTTTGTTCGCGGTGTAACGCGCAGCTTGCGATGGGCATCGCACCGCTTTCCCGACTGATTAAAGCGGGTGTTCGGGTAGGGCTTGGGACTGATTCTCCGGCCGCGACCGACGCAATCGACCCATTGGCCGAGATGCGTATTGGGCTTTTGCTCCAACGGGCGCTCGGTAATCGAAGCGACTTTTTTACGGCAACGCAAATGGTGCACCTGGCGACTCTTGGAGCGGCAGAAGCCTTGCGCGTTGAGGACAAGGTCGGCTCGCTTGACATCGGAAAATTGGCCGACATCATAGCGCTCGACCTCTCCAATTCCAATCAGGTACCTACGCATGACCCCAACTCGGCTGTTGTCCACACGGCGACGCAGGATAACATTCTGATGACGATGATAGGGGGCGAGGTGCTCTATGACGGACACCATCAGCATGGGGTTGATGTGCAGCGGGTATTTGCCCGCGCAGCGGAAATGCGTTTGAAATTGAGGGAGTGACGGTGGCAAAACAAAAGGGAACGAAGAAAAAGCGCCCGACCCAGCAGGAAAATTCACCAAAGAAGCAGGTGCCTCAACAGGCAAAACCACAAAAAGAGGGGCAGAGCACGACGCGCAAGGTCTTTACGATTGTCATCTGCGTTGTGGTTGCTTTGGGGCTCATGCTTCCGGTTACGGGCATTGGTGTGATGAGTTGTTCCGGGGCGCAAGCCGAACAGGACGGCCAGGCCGGACAAGACGGGCAAGCCGGACAAACTAACCAGGACGGCCAGAACGGCCAGGCTGAGTGATATACTATGTAACTTACGCCTGAAGTCCCTTTTGGGTGTTCTGCTCTGTCCCCATGAGATTGACGCGCGAAGGAGCTCGTTTGTTTGGGTTAAGCGGATGGGAAATCGCCATCGTCGCACTTTTCGGTTTCATGATTTTTGGACCGGATAAGCTGCCGCAGATTGCACGCACCATTGGACGTGCAATCAGGCAATTTCGCTCTGCCCAAGAACAGATGAACAAGGTAATCAAGGCCGAGGTTTACGACCCGCTCAAAGACCTTGAACCGCTGGCCAACCCCTTTGAGGGTTTTTCGCTCGAGGAATCCAAGAAGGACGCCAAAAAGAAAGACGCAACAAAGGCCATCACCGCATCCACGTCTGCTGACAAGGCGAAGTCCGCCACTGCCAGTGCCGCCAGTGCTGCCGCCGCCAAAAGTGCCGCCATCAAAAACGCCGGTGATAAAAACGTCTCTGCAACTGAGGACAAGAAGGTTTCGAGCGGTGCGCTTAAGGCCGCGATTACCGAACAGGCCGAAAAGGCCAAGGAAAAGGCCGCCAAAGACACCGTCCAAAAAACAGCGGCCGTAAGCTCTGGCACCGAGAGCTTCGCTCAGCGCCGGGCACGTCTGGAGCGCGAACACGCCAAGGCGAAGGCCGCCAAAGCGACGCCGCCACAAGGGGAAGCTGCCAAGGCGCAGCCCGCCGAAGCGCAGCCCGCCGCACCTGATGAGCGGAAGGAGGATGGGAAGGCCAACTGAGCCCTTTCCAATCACCCATGCCCGTCGGACAAGCACGCATGCCCCTCTTTGACCATATAGGCGAGTTGCGTCGCCGCCTCATCATCATGGTCGTTACGATACTTGCCGCCTCTCTCGTCCTGTATTTTCTCGCGCCGCAGTTGATTCTTTTTCTCCTTCAGCCGGTGACCGAGTACCTCACAGCCTCCGAGCAGCCGGTCGGCACCATAGACGAGCTGAAGATAGTGCTCAACACCTTTGCCCCGCTCGAAGGCTTTACCTTGCAGTTTAAGGTCGCTCTCGTGTTCGCCATCGTCGTCTGCTGCCCCGTCTGGATATGGCAGATTCTTGGCTTTTTTCTTCCCGCCCTCAAGCCCAATGAGCGCAAATGGGTGATTCCCACCTTTTTTGCCGCGGTCATTCTGTTTGTCATCGGCACGGTTTTTTGCTACGTCCTCATTCTCGATGCGGCCTTCAGTTGGCTCATGGGGCAGTCGGAGAACTTCTCCAACGTCATTCCCAGCGCGGCGGATTTCATCAATACCACACTGCTCTTTGAAGTCGGCTTCGGCATCGCCTTTGAGTTGCCGCTCGTCGTCTTTTATCTCACGGTGTTCGGCATCGTCCCGTACAAGAAACTCCGCGAGAGCTGGCGGGTGGTCTACATCGTGCTCATGGTGATATGTGCTATGGTTACGCCCGATGCGAGTCCCATCACCATGATTTTGATGTTCGCGGCCATGGCCGTGCTCTATGAGGGCTCGTTATTCCTTTCGCGCATTGTGTTGGCGCGCCGCCTGGCACGTCAGAAGCGCGAGGAAGCTGAGGATGAGAAGGACGGTGAGGACGGTGAGGAAGCTGAGGATGAGCCTGCCGCCGAGTCCGCCGATCTTGCCGAGACCGCCGCAAAGGACGGCGCCAAACCCGCCAAGCCCGCGGCCAAGTCCGACAAACCCGCGACCGAGTCCGACAAGGACGGCGAGCGTTCTGATGCATGAGTTTAGCCTGATGCAAAGCGTTCTCAATGATGTGGAGGCATCGGCGCGTGACGCCGGCGCCGAGCGCGTCACCGAGATAAAACTCGTCGTCGGCGAGATGCGCGAGGTTGTCTTCGAAGCGATGGAGTTTGCGTTTGAAGCCTTGGCGCCTCATACTTTGAGCGAGCACGCTCAGCTCACCATGCGCACCGTCAAGCCGCGCTCGCGTTGCTCTCAGTGTGGCGATGACTTTGAGCATGACCGTTTTCACTGGTCGTGTCCTACGTGCGACTCGTTGGCTACGGAGTTGGTGGCCGGCAAGGAACTCTATATAGATACCATTGAGGTGGATTTAGCCAAATGAAACTGGATGTCTCCAAACCACTGCTCGACCTTAACGACCGGCTCGCCGCGAAAAATCGTGCCCTGTTCGATGAGCACGGGATTTTTGTCCTCGATATGCTGGCCTCTCCGGGCGCGGGCAAAACCTCGACGATACTGGCAACCATCAAGCAGCTTCGCGACCGGTTTCGCATCGCGGTTATCGAAGGCGACATCGCCAGTGATGTCGATTCGCAGCGCATCAAAGAACAGGGTATCCCCGCCGTGCAAATCAACACCGGGGGCGCCTGCCATCTCGAATCCAAGATGATAGCCAAGGCCTTAGACGTACTCGACCTTTGCGCGCTCGACCTCATCATTATCGAAAACGTGGGTAATCTCGTCTGCCCCACGGACTTCTATTTGGGCGAGGACGCAAAGGTGATGATACTCAGCGTGCCGGAAGGCCACGATAAGCCCCTCAAGTACCCTGGCATTTTTCAGGTTTCTTCAGCGATTATCCTCAACAAAATCGACACCATGACGGTGTTTGACTTCGATGAACGCGCCTTCAGGGCAAGCGTCGCCCAACTCAATCCACGGGCAACAATTTTTCCTGTGAGCGCGACAACCGGACAGGGCATTGACCTGTGGACGCAATGGCTCGCCAACAGGATTGAGACAGGTTCCAAAGTAACAAAGTAAAGGAGAAGGCGTGAGGCTCGTCATAACGGAAAAAAATATCGCGGCAAGGAAAATCGCCGAGTTGCTGGCAACGGGCACGGCCAGGCAGGATAAGGTCTACGACACCCAGGTGTACCGCTTTACTCACGAGGGTGAAGAATGGGTGTGCATCGGGCTCAAAGGGCATATCCTGGCGGTCGATTTTGTCGAAAGCCTCACCTGGAGCAAAAAAAACGGCTGGTATTCGGTGGATGAGGACGGGGTGGTGACCTCGGCTGCTCTTCCCACCACGCTTGCCACGCCTCCCTTTAAGAAGCGCAAGCCCTTTGTTGAGGATGGCGTGAGCCTCAAGGCGTGGAAACTCGACGCTCTGCCCTATCTTGTCTTTGCGCCCTTGCGTAAGACGCCGGCGGAAAAGGGCATCATTCGCTCGATGAAAAACCTCGCCGCCAAGGCGGAAAGCGTCATCATCGCTACGGACTTCGACCGCGAAGGAGAGCTCATCGGTGCCGACGCGCTTTCGGTGGTTCGCGAGGTCGCGCCTGATGTTCCGGCGACGCGTGCGCGTTACTCGGCGCTGACAAAAGATGAAATCAACCACGCCTTCACCAATCAGGTCTCACTCGACGTAAACCTCGCGCAGGCGGGCGAGTCGCGCCAGTGGATAGACCTCATCTGGGGCGCCGTGCTCACGCGTTATCTCACCATCGCCAAATACGCCGGTTTTGGCAACGTGCGGCCTTCCGGGCGGGTTCAGACCCCCACGCTTGCGCTCATTGTGGCGCGCGAAGAGGAACGCCTGGCCTTTGTCCCCGAGGATTACTGGGTCATCAAGGCACGTTTTGACGCGGAGGGCGAGCAGTTTGAATGTACGCACGCAACCGAGCGCTTCAAAGAGGAAGCCGCCGCCTTGCGCGCCATGGCCGCTTTGGAAAACCAGAGCCAGGGTACCGTCGTCACTATCGAGAAAAAAGAGCGCCGCGTCTCA
>JAISFJ010000001.1 GCA_031263665.1 Coriobacteriales bacterium | reverse complement strand
CTTCCACCGGTTCCGTGTTCGTGTTGGCTTCGGCGGCGAGGTCGGTGACTTCGAGTTGTTCGGCTTTTTTGAGGGCGAGGAACTTGGTAAAGTAGACCGCGCAAACGCCACCCACTATTTTGCCAATCATGACCGGCGCGATGAGCGACGGCTGGAAGTTTGCCGTGAAACTCAGGTGGTCACCGAAGAGAAACGCGCAGCAGACGGCGAAGGCCAGGCAAATGACCTTGTCGCGTGCTCGTAAGTCCTTGATTATCTCAAGCAGGGCAAGCACGTTTGCTGCGCCCGCGAGAATGCCCGCCATTGCATCGGAGGACAATCCCACAAGTCCGCCAACAGTTGCCAGTGGTTTGGCGAGATAGCGTTTGATGAGGTAGACCATCGGAAAAGCGCCGCATAACATGATGCCGATTGCTCCCGAAACTTCGAGAGCGCGGAATAGGTCCACGTCATCGGCGATGATGGGTTCAAAACCGAAGTATCCGTTGAATACCGCCGTTAAAAAGCCGGTAAAATACTCGATGACAACCAGTACGAAGACGAGTTTAAGTGCTGACTCAAGGAAGCGCCCAAAGACGATGAAACCCTTAATCATGGCGTCTGGTTTGAATTTGAGGCCCAGCGCGAGGGCAACGCAGATGATGATGAGCGGGATGAGATTGAGCCCGATGGTTCCGAAGCCTAAAGCAAGCTGGTAGGTGGCCTCTCCAGAACCCGCCATGATTGCCTCGCGAATCATGGGATGTGAGAAGGCGATTATCGCGCTTGAGACAAAGACGCCTATCGGGATGGCGAGCAAACCGCACATTACGCCGAGTGCGAGATACTTGCGGTCTATTTTTCGAATCATCTTCAGGGCGACGGGGATGGTGAATACGATGGTCGCCCCTCCCATATATCCCGTGACCATGGCCATTATCCAGCTTTCTTTGGTCTGTGCCAGAGCCTCGGCAAGCTGATAACCACCCATGTCAACCGCAATGAAGGTGGTCGCTGCCATGGCGGGGTCGGCACCGACGAATGAAAACGCCGGTCCGAATACCGTGCTCACGAAGGCGGTGAGGTAGGGTGCGGCCGCCATGATGCCCGCAACGGGCAAGAAGATGGGCCCGATGGAATCGATGCCTCCAACGAACTCCTGCCCGAGATTGCTTTCAGGCTTGATGACGGATGCGAGAGCTCCTGCCAACGCGCAGCCCATGATGATGAGGACGACGACGAAGCCGAATATCTCCATCGGTGAACTTTCGAGAAAGTGCGTGACGAGCCATTCCTGGATATTCATGTCTGATTGCTCTCCTTACCTGTTCTGTTGTTTCATCGATTGTCGCGTGCTGTGTGCGTCATGTGCGCCGTGTTCTTCCAGCAGTTTTTCGGCAATCACACCGTACTCTTTGGCGAAGCGATACCACAGGTGCAGCCACTCACCAACCGGTTCATTCGCCGCTTCCTTGTTGAGCGCCCAGATGAACCAGTAGTAGCCCGAAAGCGATACATATGCCATACAGTGCAAAAGTTCGCGTGGCGTGAGTGTGCGTCCATGATAGGTTTCGAGAACCGATATGGCCTCTTCGTAGCTGTAGTCGGAGCAACAGATGAAGGTGCCAAGGTCGGAGGCATAATCTGACATTCCCGTATATTCCCAATCGATGAGGTAGAACGTGTCGTTTGAGATGAGAATGTTGGGCTCGTAAAAGTCGTTGTGGCACAGGCACCTGGTGTCACTGTCTTTACGCACGTGTTCATAAAGACGTGTCGCGCGTGTATCGAGTTCCTCAAAATCAGGAAAGTCGAGTTGCGTGCTGCCAGCGAGAAGGGCCTTTATTTTGTTTGTTTCTTCGTGGATATCAAAATTATTGTTAACGATTTCGCCTGAGCGATGAAGCGTTCTCACCATGGAAAGCGCCGTTTTGACGTGGTGATTGTTGTGATAGTCAAAGGGCTCGCTTATGTGGATGAACCGCGATATTTTCCAACCTTTGTTGGGGTCCTGGTACAGGAAGGTTTTGTCAAGTCCGAGGTCACGGGCTATGTCTTCCACCTCTGCCTCGATGGCGCGATTTAAGATGCCCTGCGTAGCGATGCCGGGATGGCGAGAGACGTACTCGCCCACGCCTGCGCTCTCGTTTTCGTCATTTTCGTCTGCTTGCGCTTCCATGTCTCCAACGCGGAAGTAAAACGAAAAGTTACTCAGTCCCTCCTCAATGGGCTTAATCCCTCTGATGTGCGCGCGCTGACATTCAAGAGTTGCACAGATGTTGTCGAGCACAGCGGAGTCGATGTTCGTAATGAAGTCGGGGTCAAACTGGCGGACGTCCTCCAGCGAGTCAAATTCATAAATGATGCCGCCGGGGTATTTTTTGATGTCCATATCAAAGCGCTCAACATGTTCGGCGTAGATGAGTTCCCAGAGTTTTGGCTTGGTTTCGGGTCGATCATAGACCTCGTTTAAGACACGTACAAACTCTTGAGAGAATTTTCGGTTAAAGTAAGCTTCGCCAAACATTGCCCATTCATCGGTTCCGTTGGTGGTTATTTTTACGATGCGCTTTTTTCCCTCGGTTTTGATGCAGTACTCATCGGTGGGTCCTTCCATGAAAACAGAGGCGTAGTATGCACGATAGACATGGGAAGCAAAGACGTTTTCGGCGAAGTAGCTGTCTGAAGTTATGATATAGGTATTGGCTAGCTGCCTTTCGACCAGTTTAAGAGTTGAATTGTTATTGCGCTCAGCAAATTCCTCATTGATGACGAGCTTTACGTCAAAGGCATCCTCAAGATAAAGATATTGCTCTTTCATGTAACCGATGACGACGGTGATGTCATCGATGCCAACCTCTTGAAGCTGACGGATGAGGCGCTCTATGAGGATTTCGCCGCGTACGGTTAGGGTGCCTTTGGGTTTTTCGTAGGAGATGGGGACAAAGCGACTTGATATGCCCGCGGCCATGATGATGGCGTTATCGACGCGGTAGGGGTCGAGCGCCTCGATTCCGCGAGCAGTGACGCCCGAAGTTTCGAGGAAACCGCGGCTGGAAAGATTGTTTATCGTGGTGTTAACGGTTCCGAGCGAAAGACCTGTTTGTCGGGAGAGTTCTCGTTGCGTACTATCAGGGGTTTGCCGCAGCTCTCTGAGGATGAGAAATTGGTTTTCGCTAAGCATGGGGCCACTCCATTGGTCAACCGTTCAATTCTAATAATTATAACTAAGTTTTGAACATTTGCAAATAGTATCCGAAAAGGCTTGACGGGGGGGGGGGGG
>JAISFJ010000105.1 GCA_031263665.1 Coriobacteriales bacterium | reverse complement strand
CTCGGCGCGGAAAACGCCATAGACGCCGTCCGCATCGCCGCGACAAAGCAGCTGATTTGAAGCCCTCACTTCCCTAAACGAGGGGGACGGTGATGGTTTGGGGGGTTAGGGGGGCGATGAGGGTGAGGGGGGCGTTTTTTGAGTAGTGTACTTTGTGGGTATCGTCGAGTAGTATCAGTTCTGCGTTGTAGCGTTGGGCGAGACGGAGGCCTTCGTTTGCGCCTAAGACGAGGATGGCGGTCGCTAAAGCATCGGCCAGAGCCGCGTTGGCTGACAAGACGCTGACTGACAAAAGCTCGCTTTCGACTGGCCAGCAACTCCGCGGGTCAAGTATATGGTGATAGCGCTTTTTATCCAAGTCGAAGCCGCGCTCGTAGGGGCCACTCGTGACCACGGCGCTGTTGGTGCAGTTCACCACCGCGAAACTGGCGGCCTCACGCTGCCTGCCCGGCTGCTGAAGGGCAACCGACCAGGGCCGCCCCTCGGGATGATTGCCAATCGTAACAACATTGCCCCCAAAATTGAGTAAGCCGCTCGTCACACCCTGAGCACGCAAGAAATCGGCAACCTGGTCGCAGATATATCCTTTCGCGATGCCTCCCAAATCTATCTGAACACCTCCGTGCATGGAGACGCGCGAGCCCTCAATTACCGGGCGCGCAGTCAAAAGGCGGCACGCTGCCTGCTTAAGCGCATCGGCAGCGGGGATTTTCGGCGTCGCGCTGGAGAAGTCCCAAAGCGCCGAAGCCTCACCGACGGCGATATTGAACGCCCCGTCTGAGGCGTCGCGGATTTCTTCGGCGAGCGCAAGAATGGCTGTGGTATGCGGGTTGACCTCCACGGAGGCGCCCCGCGCATGGTTTATCCGCCACACGTCGCTGCCCTCAACAAAGCGGCTCAACAGGCTCTCGAAAAAGGCACACAAGCCGAGGGCCTCGTCTAACACCGCCTCATCCGCAACGCACGAGATGACATTCATGGTGTCGAAATAAAACCCTCTGACGGTCGTAAGAGCCATGGTAGATTCATCGCTGCCGGACAAGAAAACACCACCTTTGAAATGAGCTGTCTTGGGGCACTTCTAAAAACCCATTGCACACCATCTTTTGGCCAGTTTGCTCCATCTCTGCCCGTGCAAGCGGCGGCATTAGCCCTGCTAGTCCCACCGCTTGCCCGAACAGACCTGGAGCAAACTGACTCGGAATCTGCTATACAAGCGGTTTCTAGAGGTACCCTTAATAATTGTAACTTGACAAATCGGCGAGCTGTTGGAAAATATACTTAACATTTTTTGAATATCTCTCGTTCTAAGGAAGGTCATTGATGTCGGAAGATACATTTGAGGTCGTAAAACGGGTGTTGGTTGACCAGTTGAACGTTGACGAGGAGGAGGTCACTCTTGCCGCTGCCATCAACGACGACCTGGGCGCCGATTCATTGGACGCTGTGGAACTCATCATGTCACTGGAGGAGGAGTTTGACTTGACCATCGAAGCGGCCGCCGCGGAGTCTTTGAAAACCGTAGGCGATGTCGTGACGCTCGTCGACTCAATGAAAGCATGACGGCTGAACTCAAACAACTCAAACAGCTTGAACAACTGGCGACGCTGCTTAAATCTCATAATCTGACCCGACTCGAATATGAGCATGGTGATGTGCGTGTGGTGATGGAGCAGCAGTTGGCAGGCTCGCAGCAGTTGGCAGGCTCGCAGCAGTCAGCAGTTTTGCCGCAAGCGGCAGAGACTTTGTGCGCGGACCAGGGGCAGACGGAGGCAAAGCAAGCGGAGGCGATGGAGGCGGCATCCGAAGAGACGGCACGGGCACAAGCAGGCGGCCTGTTATTATCGGATGCTTCGCCAAAAGAGAAAAACCCAACGCCCACGCCCGCCGCCGCCACCGATGGCGCCATCACGGTCACCGCGCCGCTGGTGGGCATCACCTATCGTTCGCGCGAACCGGGAGAGGCACCATTCATCGAATCTGGTCGGCGTGTTGCCGAAGGCGATGTGCTCTGTCTCATCGAGGCCATGAAGCTGTTTAATGAGATAACCGCTCCTTGCGCGGGCATCGTCAGCGCCATACTGTTTGAGGATGGAGCATTGGCGGAATACGGCGCGCCCCTGGTCATAATCGACCCTTTTCTTCTCGATAACACCTCCACCCACGGCACCGCCAGCTAAAGCAACGGAGGACGCGTAGCCATGCTCAAACGTATCCTGGTCGCAAACCGCGGGGAGATAGCCGCTCGTATACTCCGGGCCTGTCGGGAGATGAACATCGAGACGGTCGCCGTCTTTTCGCAGGCCGACCGCGGCTCGCTGTTCGCGACTTTGGCAACGCAGGCTATCTGCATAGGCGAAGCGCCCTCACGCGAGAGCTATCTCAATCAAGACGCCATCATAACGGCGGCGCTGTGCACGGATTGTGACGGGATTCATCCCGGCTTTGGCTTCCTTTCTGAAAACGCCACGTTCGCGGCGAGAGTGCGCGACGCGGGCCTACGCTTCATCGGACCTGAGCCCGAGGTCATCGCGCTGCTCGGTAACAAAGACGCGGCGCGAGCGCTTATGCGAGAAAACGGCGTGGACGTGGTCCCCGGCTCAGACGGCCTCGTATCCACGCCAAAAGAGGCGCAGGAGGTGGCGCGAAACATCGGATACCCCGTGCTCGTAAAGGCCGCAAGCGGAGGCGGCGGACGAGGTATGCGACAGGCCGACAACGCAACACAGCTTGAGCGCGTCTTTCATGAGGCGGTGGCCGAGGCGACGGCCTGCTTTGGAAACGGCGACGTCTACCTCGAAAAACTCATCGAATCCCCCCGTCACGTAGAGGTGCAGATACTCGCCGACACCCATGGTAACTACCTGCATTTAGGCGAGCGCGACTGCACGCTGCAACGCAACCATCAAAAACTGCTCGAAGAAGCCCCCGCTGTTGCCCTCGACAAGGACCTGCGCGAGCGCATGGCGACGTGTGCGCTTGATGCCGCGCGCGCCTCAGGCTACACCAACGCCGGCACGGTGGAGTTCATCGTGGATGCCAGCGGCACGTTTTACTTCATTGAGATGAACACCCGCATCCAGGTTGAACATCCCGTCACCGAAATGGTCACCGGCATCAACATCGTGCGCGAACAGATACGCATCGCCTCCGATTTGCCGCTGCAACTTGCACAGCACGACATCCACATCCAGGGCCACGCCATCGAGTGCCGCATCAACGCCGAGGACCCCGAGGCGGATTTTCGCCCCTGCCCCGGCACCATCGACCACCTGCACCTGCCCAGCGGCTTTGGCACGCGCGTCGACACCGTCATACATCCCGGCTTTGAAGTCAGCCCCTTCTACGACTCGATGATTGCGAAGGTCATCGTACATGGACGCAATCGCAACGAGGCCATCCTCCGCATGCGCCGCGCCTTAGAAGAAACCCTCATCACCGGCATCACCACAACCGTTGGCATGCACTATCTGCTCATGTATAACCCCGATTTCCTCAACAATCACATCGACACAGCCTTTCTCGAACGCAATCTCAAAGCGCTGCTCACGTCCGTTAATGGAGAGATGATTTGATGAGAAAAGCACCGGCATCTTCGATAAAAATCACTACCCTGAGCAAAAATCCGGCACCAGCAGGAGGTCTTTTTAGTGCCCAACATCTTTGACATATTCCGCGAGCGCAAGGCCTGGCTCGATTCGCTTTCCGCGGCGCGCAAGACCAAGCGTAAGGCAAACGCGAAGATAGTCATCAAAAGCCGCATTGACGAGGTGTTAGACCCCAAAAGCGCCGAGCGGCTCTTTGACGAACTCGCGCCCCAAGACCCCCTTAAGTTTCCCGGGTACCCAGAAAAGGTCGCAAATCTCACCAAACGCAGCGGGTATTTAGACGCCGTGCTCTGCAAAATCGGCACCATTGAGGCCCATCCCGTCATCTGCGTTGAGCTGCTCAGCGACTTCATGATGGGGAGCATGGGCACCGTTGTTGGCGAGACGGTCACGCGAGCCGCCGAATACGCGGCCGCCCAGCGTGTGCCGCTCATCATCTTCAGCGCCAGCGGCGGCGCGCGGATGCAGGAAGGAATGTTTTCGCTCATGCAGATGGCCAAGACCTCGGCCGCGATACGACGGCTCAACAGGAGCGGCATCCTCTACATCAGTGTGCTCACTCATCCCACCACCGGCGGTGTGACGGCGAGTTTTGCCTCGCTCGGCGACGTGATTTTAGCGGAGCCCCGGGCGCTTATCGGCTTTGCGGGGCCGCGCGTTATTGAGCAGAGCATCAACACCAAGCTCCCTGAGGGTTTTCAGAGCGCCGAGTTCCAACTCGCACACGGC
>JAISFJ010000038.1 GCA_031263665.1 Coriobacteriales bacterium | reverse complement strand
GTCCCCCCGTCACCTCCTCGCAGCGCTTTGAGCGCGGCGGCCTTGTCGGCGGCACGCATCAGGGTCTCGCCGATGAGCACCGCGTCTGCGCCTGCTGAGGCGAGCCTGGCCACATCGTTGGCATCGTGAATGCCGCTCTCGGCCACAAAAAGCACCTCAGGCGGAACCAGTTTTCTCAAAGTGAGGCTGCGTGACAGGTCTACCTCAAAGCTGTTGAGGTCACGGTTGTTCACGCCTACGATGGTCGCACCCGCGGCCAAAGCGCGTGTGAGCTCCTGTTCGGTATGAGCCTCCACCAGCGCATCCATACCCAAGTCGGCAGCAAAAGCGATAAAATGCCTGAGTTCATCATCGTCTAACAGAGCGACGATGAGCAAAAGTGCTTGTGTATTAAGCATTTTTGCCTCATATATCTGATACTCATCGATGATGAAGTCTTTGCGAAGCACAGGAATGGAGACCTCTTGGGCTATCTCGGCGAGGTAGCCCTGCGAGCCCTGAAAGAAGGTCGGTTCGGTGAGTACGCTTATGGCAGCGGCACCTGCCGCCTCGTAGGAGCGTGCGATGGCGAGGTGGTCAAACTCCTGGGCAATGAGTCCTTTGGAGGGAGACGCCTTTTTAACCTCGCAGATAAAGGATAATCCCGGCTCGGCGAGGGCCTCTCTCAACGAGCACACACGCCCAGACGGAAGGCTTTCCGCGGCTTGCTCGAGGGACAACTCGAGCGGCAGCTCGGGCAGCAACTCGAGCGGCCGTTCCCGCTTGGCTTGCGCGACGCGCCGCCGTGTATCGGCGACTATTTCTTCCAGAATACTATGCATCTCATTCAGCCCTCTCTTTGCCCTTTCGCCGCCGCACCTTTGCAACACGTCGCCGCGCCCTTAGGAACTGTCATTTTACGGCACGACTTTCATCACTCGACAGCGTAACAAAACGCTCAAGCTGCTCATAGGCGGCCTTGCTGTCGATGGTTTGCTCGGCCACCTCTGCCGCCTGTTGCAAACTGAGCTCCGGTTTGGCTATGAAAATCGCCGCCGCCGAGTTGAGAATGACCGCGTCGCGACGTGGGCCGCGCTGCCCGCCGAGAATGGCACGGGTGATGGCCGCGTTTTCCGCGGGCGACCCACCCACCAGTTCCTCTTTGGAACAACGCGAAAAGCCCAGGTCCTCGGGCCGTATATCATAGGACTTAAACCGACCATCACGCACTTCACACACACTGGTAGCGGCGCTCATCGAGAGCTCGTCAAGGCTGTCCTGCCCGTAGACCACCAATGCGTCAGTTACGCCGAGATTGCTCAACACCCGCGCCATGGGCTCCACCAACTCCTCATCATAAACACCCAAAAGCTCGCGGTTTGCCCCGGCGGGATTCACGAGCGGCCCCAAGACGTTAAAAATCGTGCGGATGCCCAGCTCCTTGCGTACGGGTGCAACGTATTTCATCGCAATGTGATAGTTCTGCGCAAAAAGAAAACACAGATTGATACTTTTGAGCAGCTCGAGGCTTCGCTCAGGAGAAACCGTAATGTCTACCCCGAGCGC
The DNA here is from genome assembly GCA_031263665.1 of Coriobacteriales bacterium. Classification (GTDB taxonomy): domain Bacteria; phylum Actinomycetota; class Coriobacteriia; order Coriobacteriales; family UBA8131; genus JAITEK01. Next base: position 4,553 of record JAISFJ010000038.1, on the reverse strand, counting down.
CTCAAGCACATCGGCCGCACCCGAGCGCGAGGTGGCTGCGCGATTGCCGTGTTTTGCCACCGGAATACCCGCCGCGCTGATGACCAACGCTGAAGTGGTTGAGATGTTAAAGGAGTTGGAGTGGTCGCCGCCGGTTCCCACGATTTCGAGCACATCCATATCATGCAAAAGCCTCACACAATGTTTGCGCATCCCCGCAGCCGAACCGGTTATCTCATCGATGGTCTCACCCTTAACGGCCATCGCCGTGAGATAAGCAGCCATCTGTATTTCGGTGGCGTTGCCTCCCATGATTTGGTCCATCACCTGCTCGGCCAGCTCATACCCGATGTTCTCTCTACAAACCGCTCTTTGAATCGCCTCTTTAATCATGCCGTGCTCCTTTCATATCCTTGGTGCTTTGCAGGTGACAGGGGGACGGGGGCAAGAAAGTTCTTGAGTATGTGCGCACCCTCAGGAGTGAGTATCGACTCAGGGTGAAACTGCACACCAAAGGCGGGGTAGCCGTGCCCTGCGCAATACTCGACGGCCATCACCTCTCCCTCATTTGTCCACGCCGTAACACGCAGCGTTTTGGGAATGGTATCGGACGCGGCGATAAGCGAGTGATACCGCGCCACTTTGATGCGCGCTGGCAAACCCTCAAATAACGGCGAGCTTGAGTCGAGCTCGACCTCAGAGGCCTTCCCGTGCATGAGTCGCGGGGCGTGGACGATATTTGCGCCAAAAGCCTGACACAACGCCTGATGCCCCAAACATACTCCCAAAAGCGGGAGCCGGCCCGCGCAATGCCGTATCAACTCAACACAAATGCCAGCGTCCTCGGGGCGCCCTGGCCCTGGAGAAATCACCACATGCGAAGGCGCAAAATGCGTGAGAGCGGCAAGGTCAAACTCGTCATTGCGAACAACCCGTATATCAGGTTTTAACACCCCAAGCATCTGATACAGGTTATACGAGAAGCTGTCATAGTTATCGATAAGCAAAATCATGGCGACGTCACCTCGCCCTCGGATAGGGTGGGCTTTGTCTCGGGTGCGGACGCCTCGGCCCCCACTGCGGACGCCTCAGCCTTGGGTGCGGACGCAGCCTCGGCCTCGGGCGCAGGCGTAGCCTCCACTGTGGGCGCAGCCTCCACTGCGGACGTAGCCGATTTTTCAAGCGCGTCTAAGACCGCCTGCATTTTATTTCGACATTCCTGGTACTCGTTGGCGGCAACACTGTCGGCCACGATGCCGGCACCGGAGCGCACAAACACCTCGCCATCCTTTAACCAGGCGAGTCGTATCGCGATGCAGGTATCGAGGTTGCCCGCGAAACTCAGATAACCTACCGCTCCGCCATAGACCCCACGCCTGCCGCCCTCCAACTCGTTGATGATTTGGCACGCCCTGATTTTCGGCGCGCCCGAAAGCGTCCCCGCAGGGAGGATGGCATCAATCACATCGAGTCCGGTTTTATCCGCGGCAAGCTGCCCTGTGACGGTTGAGCCGATGTGCATGACGTGAGAAAACCGCAAGATGTCGAGGTAGCGCTCAACCTTTACCGTACCGAATGCGCTAACGCGTCCAACGTCGTTGCGCCCCAGGTCAACAAGCATGTTGTGCTCCGCCAACTCTTTTTCATCGGCAAGCAGTTCGCGCTCGAGTTCCGCATCGGCCTTAAACGTTGCGCCACGCGGACGGGTGCCCGCCAAAGGAAAGGTATACACCGTGTTATCGAGGAGCTTGGCCAAGGTTTCGGGCGAAGAGCCGGCAAGCTCAATGTCATCGCTTGCGAAGTAGAACATATACGGCGAAGGATTGTTCTCGCGCAGCGCGCAATAGGTATCAAAAAGACTGCCTGTTGCCGGCGCGGACAAACGGTTGCTGAGCACCACCTGAAAGATGTCACCCTCGCGGATATAGCGCTTTGCGCGTTCTACCATGTCACAGTATCGCGCCTCATCAAACAGGGGTTTAAGAGGGCCCTTCAGACGCAAAGGCTCGGCCCGCACGGCTTCGCCCGTCGCAACGAGCTCGGCTAAAGCACTGAGTTCATGGGCGGCACGATGGTAGTTCTCATCCAGCGATTCGGTCCCTACGTTCGCAATGAGAAAGATGCGGTGCTCAAGGTGGTCGTAAGCTATGAGCTTGTCAAAAAGCATCAGGTCGACGTCCTTAAAGCCCTCTTCGCTCGCTGCCCCCTGCCCTGGCGCCTCCTGCCCTGGCGCCTCCTGCCTTGGCGCCTCCGGATTCGCCGTCTTTTGACTCGCTGCCTTTCGGTCGTAAATCCCCTGGTCTAACACCGGCTCACTATAGCGCAGGTAATCGTATGAGAAATACCCCACCAGACCACCGGTAAACGGGGGAAGTTCTTCGAGCTGAGGGCCTCGATGGTCAGCGAGAACTTGCTCGATGAAACGCCTCGGCTCGCGCGTCTCAATCTCGATGGTCGCCCCATTGCGAACCCGCAGCTTTCCGTCTGTGCAGGAGAGTTCGAGCGTGGGGTCAAAACCCAGGTAGGTGTAGCGTCCCCACCGCTCAGGGTCCTCTCGACTCTCAAACAAAAAACAATGTCGACTCAGGCGTTTAAGCACACAAAAAAGCTCCGAGGCCTCGCGTGTCTGTTCGGGCAAAGTCACGTAGACCGGCACCGAACCAAAATCGGCGGCACATGCACGCGCACGCTCTAAGCTGGGCGCTATCGTAGCTGCGCCTCTCTCATTTTTCGTTTTTTTGCCGCCGTTGTCATTGCCCATAAAAAACCGCCCTTGCTCTCGTCAAGGACGGAATACTCATCCGCGGTGCCACCTTGATTCGGATGCTTCACATCCGCACTCTGTGAGATACCATCATATCTCCGGTCATTAACGCCGACCTCACGTCGCTGGCTACTTGAAAACCACTTAGTGCTTCCTTCGATTTCCCGTTCACCGCGCCCTCCGTGGACCATGTAACAGGCTGCCTGCTGCCGGAATCTCAGCTCCCCCGGCTCTCTGTAAGCGCATTTCCCATTCGCCTTCCACATCAACAGTTTAGAAAACGCCGATTTATTCATTGTACGCCATCTGGCGTACAAGCAATTAATCGGTGTTTCCTTAGGCTATTCGGTTGCCCTCCACTCTAAAACGTCCCCCCATTTTTGTCAAACGCTACGAGGGCGCGGGCTCCTATGTCTCGGCGGTACCATGCGCCTTCAAAGTTGATGAGTTCGCAGGCTTGGTACGCACGCTCGCGCGCTTCTTCAAAGCTCTCGCCAACCGCGGTGACGTTGAGCACTCGCCCTCCGTTGGTCACAAGAGTGCCATCGGCCAGGCGTTTGGTTCCCGCGTGGAAAACCGTCACGCCCTCAAGAGCCTCGGCGTCTGAAATGCCTGTGATGGGTTTGCCCTTCTCGTAGTCGCCCGGATACCCCGCACTGGCAATCACAACGCTTACCGCCCAAACAATCTCCCACACGAGTATGGTGCCCTCAAGGTTGCCGCAGGCCACCGCGAGCAGAGCTTCGAGCAGGTCGCTTTTGAGGCGCGGGAGCACCACCTGTGTTTCCGGGTCGCCAAAGCGCGCGTTAAACTCCAGCACCTTAGGGCCGTTTTCGGTGAGCATGAAGCCGCCATAGAGCACGCCGCGGTAGTCGATACCCTCCGCGGCAAGGCCGGCAACGGCAGCCTCCATATATCTCAACATAGCAGCGTATTCATCCTCTTTCACAAGGGGCACGGGAGAGTAGACGCCCATGCCGCCTGTGTTGGGGCCGGTGTCGCCCTCGTGAGCGCGTTTGTGGTCTTGAGCGGGGTCCATGGGAAGCACCCTGCGCCCGTCGGTGAACACCAGAAGCGAGCACTCAGGCCCCGTCATACATTCTTCTATGATCACGGTCGCCCCCGCTTCGCCGAAGCGCCCCTCAAAGCACTCCCTGACCGCCTGCTCCGCTTCCTCGATAGTCTCAGCAACCGTCACGCCTTTGCCGGCAGCGAGCCCGTCGGCTTTCACCACAACGGGCGCGCTTTGGGTTTTGAGATAGGCGAGCGCGTCCGCGGCGTTCGTAAAGGCCTCAAACGCAGCCGTGGGGATGTTGTGCCGGCCCATGAACTCCTTGCTAAACTGCTTACTCCCCTCCATGCGAGCGCCGAGCGCACCCGGACCAAAGCAGAGGATGCCAGCCGCGCGCACCACGTCGCCCACGCCGGCGACCAATGGCGCCTCGGGCCCAATGACCACCAACTCCACAGCGTTTTCTTGCGCGAAGGCAACCACCGCCTGCGCGTCCATCATATCGAGCACGACGTTACGCGCTCCCGGCGCGCTCCCGCCGTTACCTGGAGCCACAAAGATGGTATCGCTGAGCGAAGAGGCTGCCAACGATGTCACAAGAGCATGTTCCCTGCCGCCTCCACCCAACACCAAAATGTTCATACGCGTCCCTTCTCTTTTATGTTATCCTTCATACCCGCTGGTAAAGACCGTAAAATCCTCTTGATTAACCAGTGCTCCGTTAACGAAGCACCGGCATATGAGCCCCTCTTATCATCAATGATTATTCCTCTTTATTCTGCAAAAATCAACTATGCA
>JAISFJ010000071.1 GCA_031263665.1 Coriobacteriales bacterium | reverse complement strand
GTCTTTTGGGCGGTATCGACAATGAGCTTGGTGGACTGGTCCACGATTTCGTGGTCATAGCCCTTGAGACGGATTCTGATTTTCTGATTTGCCATCAGGCGTTACCTCCAGCTTTCGAAACTATCTCTTCGGCAATGGTTTTGGGAACAGGCTCGTATGAGCTGAACTGCATGGTGTAAGACGCGCGTCCCTGGGTGGATGAGCGCAAATCGGTCGCATAGCCAAACATCTCTGAGAGGGGGACGACGGCTTTGATGACCTTGGCGCCGCCTCGTTCCTCGATACCCTGTATCTGACCGCGGCGCGCGGAGAGGTTGCCCATGACATCGCCCAGATAGTCTTCGGGCGTCTCGACCTCGACGTCCATCTTAGGCTCGAGTAAAACCGGCCGCGACTGCCTGAGAGCGCTTTTTACCGCTATGGACCCAGCGATTTTGAAGGCGGCTTCCGAGGAGTCCACCTCATGATAGGAGCCGTCAACAAGCTCAACACGCACATCGACGACGGGGAAGCCCGCCACGACGCCCGATTCGAGCGCCTCTTTGATACCGCGGTCAACCGGGGTGATGTATTCTTTGGGAACGGTGCCCCCAACAATTTTGCTCTCAAAAAGATAACCCGCGCCCGGCTCCTGGGGATACAGGTTGATAACGACGTGCCCGTACTGCCCGCGGCCTCCGGATTGGCGCACAAACTTACCCTCGACATCCATAACGGGTTTACCAGCCGTCTCGCGATAGGCGACCTGCGGCTTGCCGACATTCGCCTCGACCTTAAACTCGCGCAGCAGACGGTCCACGATAATCTCAAGGTGAAGCTCGCCCATACCAGCGATGACGGTTTGCCCGGTCTCCTGGTTTGTGGAGACACGGAAGGTCGGGTCCTCTTCGGCAAGTTTTTGCAGCGCGACACCGAGTTTGTCCTGTTCGGCCTTGGTTTTCGGCTCTATCGCGATGTCTATGACCGGGTCGGGAAAGACCATGGATTCTAAGATGACGGGGCTCGATTCGGTGCAGAGCGTGTCGCCCGTGGAGGTGTCTTTGAGGCCAACCGCAGCGCAGATGTCGCCCGCCGCGACTTCCTCAACATCCTCCCGGGAATTGGAATGCATCTCGAGCAGGCGTCCGATGCGCTCCTTTTTGCCCTTGGCGGCGTTGAGCACATAGCTGCCGGCTTCGAGCGTGCCGGAATAGACGCGAAAATACGTGAGTTTGCCAACGTAGGGGTCGGTCATGACCTTGAAGGCGAGCGCCGAAAACGGCTCTTTCACATCGGCGTGTCGCTCGACTTCCGCTCCCGTTTTGGTATCGACGCCCTTGATGGCCGGGATGTCGAGCGGTGAGGGCAAAAAGTCGATGATGGCGTCGAGCAGTTGCTGGATGCCTTTGTTTTTGAAGGATGCCCCGCAGATGACCGGGGTTATCTCGCAGGCGAGGGTGCCCTTGCGGATGGCCGCCTTGACGTCGTCGGTGCTGTACGCTTCGCCTTCGAGCACCTTCATCATGAGGTCGTCATCAAACTCGGCCGCAAGCTCCGCGAGCTGTTCGTGATACTGCTCGGCACGCCCCTGATAACCATCCGGAATGACGGTCTCCTCCGGATAGATGATGCCCTTTTCGTCCTCATTAAACTGCCAGGCGGTCATGGTGATGAGGTCGACAAGCCCGGTGAAGCGGTCCTCGCTGCCGATGGGGAGCTGCAACACGGCGGTGCGGGTCTCGAGGCGGTCTTTCATCTGGTCGATGACCGAGAAGTAATCCGCGCCGACGCGGTCCATTTTGTTGACAAAAGCCATGCGTGGTACTTCGTAACGATGGGCCTGACGCCACACCGTCTCGGACTGAGGCTGAACCCCGCCGACCGCGCAAAATACCGCGACCGTGCCATCAAGCACGCGCAATGAGCGCTCAACTTCGGCGGTAAAATCAACGTGACCGGGCGTATCGATGATTTGAACGCGATGGTCACGCCAGAAGCAGGTCGTCGCGGCCGAGGTGATGGTGATGCCACGCTCCTGTTCCTGGGCCATCCAATCCATGGTGGCCGCTCCGTCGTGAACCTCGCCAATCTTATGCGTTTTTCCCGTGTAGTAAAGAATACGCTCCGTTGTCGTTGTCTTACCGGCATCGATGTGAGCCATGATGCCGATGTTGCGCGTATCCTTTAAGGGAGTCTTTGCCATGCTTGCTGTCGTCTTTCTCTGTTCCTCACGTTTACCAATACTATTACTTATACTTTATCGGCAACCAGCACACCGGTTTACCAACGATAATGACTGAAGGCCCTGTTTGCCTCCGCCATCTTAAAGATGTCCTCGCGCTTCTTAACCGAAGCTCCAACGCCACCCGAAGCATCAAGTATCTCGAAGGCAAGTCGCTCGGCCATGGTTTTCTCCCGACGATTGCGAGAAAAATCGACAATCCAGCGTATGGCCCGAGTCGTGGCGCGGCGGGAGTTGACCTCCATCGGCACCTGATACGTGGCACCACCAACACGCTTGGGCTTGACTTCAAGTGTGGGGCGGACGTTGTCCATGGCCTGCTTAAAGACCGAAAGCGGGTCCTTCCCACTCTTTTCCTCCACAATGTTGAAGGCACCGTAGACGATACTTTCCGCCACCGACTTCTTTCCGTCCAGCAAAACCTTGTTGATGAGCTGGGTCACCAGACGGTTGTTAAATACGGCATCCGGGTTGATTTCCCGGCGGACAGCTGCTGCTCTACGTGGCATAACCTCTCCTCTTAACTCGACTTGAAAATCAAGATGGGTGCGCGGTCGCACCCATCTGGTTACTTTACTTCAGCTTACTTGGGCTTCTTCGCTCCGTAACGAGAGCGAGCCTGCTTGCGGTCGCTGACCGCGGCACAATCCAACGCGGCACGAATCACCTTATAGCGCACACCCGGAAGGTCTTTCACGCGGCCACCGCGGATAAGCACCATCGAGTGTTCCTGCAGGTTGTGGCCGATTCCCGGGATGTATGCTGTGACCTCCATACCGTTGACGAGACGCACGCGGGTAACCTTGCGCAAAGCCGAATTGGGCTTTTTAGGAGTCGCGGTATATACACGCGTGCACACGCCGCGCTTTTGAGGGTTACTTAAAAGCGCTGGGGTTTTCTTTGTATCGACCTGCTGCTTGCGCCCCTTGCGAATCAACTGGTTAATGGTAGGCAAAACGACTCTCCTTCTGTCACACATCTGTCACACATATCGCTTGATATGAACTGATGGTACAAGCACACAAAACAACACGGCTCAAAAAGCCGCGGAGTGGAATACTAGCACCGCAACGACCCCCTGTCAAATGCCACGCCCCCGGGTGTGTCTATTGACACTCCCTCTGTTACAGGTCACAGAGCGTTAACTCCCCTCCCTTGACTAATGGGCACTCCCCCAAGAAAGTACCGCAATGGGCCTAGACCTTAGTCCGTCAGTTGCTCGGCTATGGTGAACTCGTCGAGGCCCTCGCCGTACTTCTTTGCAAGTTTCTTGAACTTGGACTCGCGCTGTTTCCAGAGCGCGTAGAGCGGCGAAGCGATGGCGATGGAGGAATACGAACCTAAGATGAGCCCGATGGACATGGCAAACGCGAAGTCTTTCAGCGTCTCTCCGCCAAAGAACAGCATGGCAAGCACCGGAATCAGCGATGAAAGCGTCGTATTGATGGTACGCATGAGCACCTGATTGATGGAGTGATTCGCGACCGTCATGAATGAGTGGTGCGCGGTCGTTGCCATGTTGTCGTTGATGCGGTGGAACACAACAACGGTGTCATAGAGCGAATACCCCATGATGGTGAGCAGGGCCGCCACGACGTTTGGCGTAACCTCCCGCCCAAACACCGCATAAACGCCGAC
>JAISFJ010000048.1 GCA_031263665.1 Coriobacteriales bacterium | reverse complement strand
CCGAGCAGACAGGCGTTGCCCAGATAAAACGCGACTAAGGGCAAACCCCAGGCGGGGCGAGAAGACATATAGTAGGAGTGGGCGGTGGCGATAACCATCAAAAGCGCGATGATGAGCGTAGCCCACGCAAGTGTTTTGGCGATGGGCTTTTTGCCTCTGAGCGCGATGAACCACAGCGCCATGATGATAACCAGGGCAACACAGCCAATCATCTCCTGGGTGATGCCGGAGGTGATGTGGCCAAATCCGTTAAACGCGCGGTCCCAATGCTGCAAATGCAAAAATGACGCGACACCACCGGCGACCAAAGAAGCAAACGAGACCGTCAGAGCGGTAAGCTGCAACTTCTCCCCTTTGCCACGCAGCGCAAGGAGAGAAATTCCACCGAGCAGGCCGCAGGTAAGACAGACAAACAACGTAAAAATGATGAGGGGCCATTGTGTTTCCATTACGCGTCGCCTCCTTCCCAGGTATGGTCGCGAAGGATATAGGCAAATGAGGGTTTGTTGCCAACATCGGGCAGATGATGAATGTCGTTTTCGGTAAAGGGCTCTAAGAAGTCGAGCATCTTACGTTGCTGACCGGCGGAATCATAGGCGCCCACAAAGGAATCGAGACCTTGTGCGGTGTCACCCACCCAGCGCGCGTTTCCGCCGCACTGGCTCACGCATTGCGGAAGTTCTCCCTGGCGCAGCTTCTGCTCGCAGAGCGTGCATTTTTCCACCACGCGTTCCTCGGCGTTGAGATAACGCACGCCGTACGGGCAGGCCATGACGCAGAACTGGCAGCCGATGCACTTGGATTTATCAATCTGGATGGTGCCGTCATCGGAGAAATGAGACGCCTCGGTGGGACACACTTTAACGCACTCGGGGTTCTCGCAATGCTGGCAGCTGATGGTTAGAAAATACATATAGACATCGGGAAACTGTCCCGACCCGCCCTCGATGGGATTGGGCCCGATGCGTACGACTTTGTTCCAATAATTACCTATGGGTACCGTATTCACGGCTTTGCAGGCAACCGAGCAGGCCAAACAGCCTACGCAACGGTTGACGTCGGTGATGATAGCCTTGGACATGGTCACTCCCTCCCCTCGTAGGTTGGCAGCCACTCCTTCAGGCGGGGGTCATCTGAAGTGTGGATAATGGGGGTGCCGGTGCTGTCGCAGGGCACGGGGTTGTTATAGGGAGAATTCTCAGGAGTCGCCTTGTAAATTTTTACCTGATACGCGCGCAGATTTGAGCTTCCTGAGTGCGGGTCCTGGGCGTGGTGGTCGACCAACTGATTGACCGCCGAGAACTGGAAGCCATGTCCCGCGTCTTGAACCTCCGGATACCACCAGGTATGCTCGAGGTTGATAACGTCTTCGGCAACACCGTAGTACAAATCGGCGACCTCACGTATCTTGCCCCACTCGGTCTCAATCCAGACCCAATCGCCCTGGTTGATGCCGTATTCGGCGGCGGTCTTGGGGTTTATCTCAACACGCGGCACCGGCCACAACTCGCGACACCAGGGAAGCTGGCGATGCTCGGAGTGAAAGTACACCGGAATGCGGCGCCCGGTCGTGGCGGTGAGCGGATACTCCTTGGCACGCTCAGTGTCGGCGGGGCCGTGCGGCGGCTCAACCCAGGACGGCAACCACCATTCGCGATGCTCAGGATGGTGCGACTCCATAACGGTCGACCAGAGCTCTTGTTTCATGGTGGGAGTAAACCATCCGGGTTTCCAGTCGCCTATGCCTTTGCCGGTCGTATAGTCGAGGCGTGCCCAGATGCGGTCACGCGCACGCAAAGCTCCGGTCTGGTAGCGACGATAGGTCCCCCAGGTGCGCGGCTCTATCTCCTTGGCCTGCCACCACCCGTGTTCCTGAAACGCGGCGATGTACTCATCCCAGGTCTTGTATTTTGGCGTGACGTCCTCAAAGAGCGTACCGTGACGAGTGACGGCGGGTTTACCGTCCTCAACATGCCAGGTGGAATACGTCAGCTCATCATCGCTGAGCAGCTTGATGGCGTCCGCCAACTGCCACTCGATGTCGGGCCATTCGTTGCCCGGCTCGTTGGTCCAGGGCACTCCCATACGCTCAAAGAGCGACATGACGATTTCGGGGTCGTAGATGGCTTCCGCGGGTGGTTGAACACACTTCACCGTCGCGCCCATCGCTCCCGCCGAGCCCTGAGAGGCGCGTGGGGAGTTGAGCTCAATCCAGTGCGCGACAGGCAAAATGACGTCGGCCGCATCGGTGGACGGAGTGTGCCATAAGTTGAGGTCAACGTAAAAATCAAGGGAGCAGAGAGCTTCCCAGGCGGTGCTCGCGTTGGTCTGGCTCATAAAGTTGCCGGATTCGTTCCAGAGCGCACGCACGGGATAGGGGTCGCTTTCCAAAACGGCGTCCCACAGCGTTGAGCCGTCACACCAGTACTGCCACCAGCCAATCAGAGGAAACTTCTCGATGCCCAACTGCTTGATATTTATCTCGGCGGGCGGTGTGGATGCTCCCGGCGCCCAGGCGCTGAAGCCCTGCAGGTCGCCGTCGATGGGGACGATGGTCGGCCCGCGATGGCCTCCCGGCGTGTCCATGTTGCCCGTGATACCCACCAGATTGTCGAGCGCGCGGCAATTCTGGATGGCGTTACAGGCGTGCTCGATGGCCAACATATACTGGATGCCACCGTTGCCATAGCCGGTTGATGGGTCGATGCGCGTGGCGTAGGTGGTGGCCGCGGCCTCAATCTCGGAGGCGGGGATACCGGTGATTTCCGCGGTGGTCTGCGGGTCATATTCGGCCGCGCGCGCACGGTAGTATTCCCACACTGGTTTGACCGTGTGAGTACTGCCGTCTTTGAGAGTTATCTCAAACTCACCATATAAGGCGGGGTCGATGGCGGGGTCAAAGGGCAGCAAATCGGGTACCCAGCCCTGAATCTGACCGGGGAGCAAATCGTCCTGATTTGCCTCTTTGCCCTCAAGCGCCTTTTCGGAGTCGTAGTTTTCGCCTTCCCAGAAGCCGCCGGTTTCATCGATGTTGCCCTCCTGGTCGGCGTTAAACCAGGTAAACGGCCCATACTGATGGACGATGCCCTGGTCTTTGAGCTTTTCCCAGTTGTTGTCATAGACGAGAAACTTGTACGGGCTCCCGCCTTCTACCACGTCGCTTTCCTTTAAGAGAAGCGTCTTAACGTCCCAATAGGAGCCGTCGGTACGCACGGTCGGAAAGCCGGATGGCTCGATGTCTTCGCAGACGAGAAACGGCGCGTTGGTCCATTTTTTTACGTAGAGGTCATCGTAGAGTTTCTTCTCGATAACAACGTTGGTCCAGGCCAGAGCCAAAGCCCCGTCGGTGCCGGGGCGGAGGTATTGCCAGAAGTCGGCCTCCTTGCCGAGGTTTGCCATGCGCGGGTCGACGCTGATGTGCACGTCGGCACGGGAGGCGACGTCGACGGTCGTACGGCAGGAGTCGTCATAGTTGGATATTTCTGACGCGCCACCCCATTGCACGTACACTTTAGGACGACAGATGGTCTCCATCCACGACATCGCGAACTGTGACACCATGGTGGTGGCAAAGTGGCGCGGGCCCTTGCATATCTGCCAGGCTTCGATGTTGTTGGGGGTCTCAAACAGGTTTTTTAGTACCGACTCGCTGTGCATGGACCATACGCGCGACGTGCCCACCTGGCAGGCAATGGCAGTTCCGCCGTATTTATCCTTGACCTGTTGCATGTTTTCTATGATGGTGTCAAACGCCTCATCCCAACTGATGCGCACCCAGCCGGGTTCTTCACCCTTGGGGTTGGTTCGCTTCATGGGATAGTGAAGGCGGTCGGGGTGATACGCTGCCTGAATGGAAGATTGCGATTTTGAACAGCAATTTCCCATGGACTGAAACGCTCCCTCGTCACCTTCCACACGAATGGCACGACCGTTTTGGACAATGATTTTTACGCCACACTCCATCTTCCCGCAACCTCGACAACAGGTCTTTACCTCTACGGTATCTAAGCCCGATGCCTCGCTGTACGTACTGTCGGCAAGTACGTCTTGCTTCGGTGTCCCGAATGCTGCGAGCGCGGCGCCAGTGATAGCCGCGGTCTTAACGAATGTGCGTCGTGTCATGTTCAACTTTTCCACGTTTCCTCCTTTTCCTTTTTTCAATTTTTCTTTGGTTTCGGTTTTAGCTGTACAACTCTCTGACACGGCATCACAATAAGGCGCAAAGCTGACAGGCGATATCGAATAAAATCGTTACCCGGGCAAACGGTCATCATAAATCCTTTTATTTTTGGCATCATAAAAAATGCTGATAGCTCATTTATCAGGGAAAACGCCTATGCGCCTCAACTACCGAGCAAATGAATCGGGTGAGAACCATTCCCCAAACGTCGCTCCTTGACTATAATGGGACTATCACTGGGTCATTTGTCAGCACTGGTCAGCACTGGTCAGCACTTCCTCAAAGGTTTTTATCAGAAAATCCCACGAGCACCAGATGAGTTTTTATCAGGCAGAGGTATCAAAGGCCGTACGAACTCTGTGTTTCAGCGAAGTAAGGAACTCGAGCAAACACAAAAAGATAGGGGCCGTATGAAGCAGAAGCGAGCGTTGCAAAACTACACCGTACATATGGGCGCGTCACTGAGAAGAATCGCGGGATTTTCCCTGGACCGCCTCTGGGTTCTCATGATGTTTTACAGCATCGTGCCTCACCTCTCGTCTTCCGACACGCGAGGCTCTCTTTATATGACCTTTTTCATCTCGCTGGGCGCGATGGTGGTCACTATGCTGTTTTCCCTCATCATCGCGCAGAAAGGCGACCGGCTCAGCTCCAATCGGGCCTTCATCCTCGGCGCGGCGGCCCTCTGTTCTCTGGGCACAGTCAGTGCGTTTTTCGCCGATATGTCAACGTCTGGCGGAACGCTGTTTCTTGGGGTTGGCGCCATTTTAACCGGTGTGGGCTCCGCCATGTTATTCCTCGGCTGGCTTGAGGTATTCTCGTCGCTTCGCGAACGGCCGGTCCTGCTCGAACTGGCGCTCGCCTTGGCGGCTTCCTTTGTGATGGGCTTTATTTTGACGGTCATATCGTGGGTCATAGCCCTTGGAGTGATTATCCTGTTGCCTCTCGCCTCCGGCTATCTGCTCGGCGTGGACGGCAAATTTGCGCGGCACGCGGGCGGGGCGGCGGACGCTTCGGGCGCGGGTGTGGATGGCGAGCGGGGCGGCGCGAATGTGGGCGGCGCGGGGGGCGCGGGCGGCGAGCGAAGCGGTGGCCGGGACGGCGAGTGGGGCGGTGGCCAACGTGACAACCGGGGCGGCGGCCGGGGTGGCGGCCAACGTGACAACCGGGGCGGCGGGCTCTCACGCCAGACGCTCATCCTGTTTGTCAAGGCGCTGGGCGGCGCGTTCTTATTAGGAGTACTCGCGGGATTCTTCGATGTATTGTCGGGTTATCAAACCTATGTTGTCCAGGACATTTATGGTATCTACCTGTTTTTGGGCGGCTTTTTCGCGATGCTTATCGTCTGCCTCATCGTCATATTCCGCAAAAACGGCGATATCTTTGCCATCTACCGCTTCTCCATACTGCTGCTTTGTCTCGGCTGTTTGTTAACGCCGTTCATGAGCGATAACAACACCTATTCAAACGCCGTCATCTTTGGCGGTTACAGTTGCTTCATCCTGGTTTTGAGCGTGGTATGCGTCAACGTCTCCAAAGGGTTTAACATCAGCCCAGTACGAGTGGTTGGCATCGGATTTTTCGCGCTCTACCTTGGAGAACTTACGGGTTACGCCATCGCCTACGCCTATGACGCGGCGATGATTCCCCACTTCAGTCTCGTGAATATCACTTTGGCGGCCGTTTCGCTGTTACTCATCGCCCATCTGTTTCTCTTTACGGAAGTCGACCTCATACGCGTGGGAATCGGCGAGGTCAATGTGGTCGCGACACCTGATGAGGAAAAGACGGATGAAAAAGCGCTCGTCGCGGCCGACAACTCCTACGCGCGCCTCATCGAGCAATACGGCCTCTCGCCACGCGAAAGCGATGTGCTGCCCCTGCTCTTGCAGGGCCGAACCATCTCCCGTATCCAGGAGACGCTGTTCATCTCCGCGGGAACGGTGAGTACGCATATCCGCCACATCTATCACAAGGCGGGCGTTAACAATCGCCAGGAACTGATAGACCTGGTGCAATCTTTGAGCGAAAAAGGGAAAGTCTGAGGTCTGAAAAGCACGTGGAAACAGAGCACCTGAAAGAATTTGTAACGCTGGCAAAGTGTGGGAGCTTCACCAACGCGGCGCGTGAGCTGCATCTGACGCAGTCGGCTTTGAGCAAGCATATCGCCGCGCTCGAACGCGACTTTGATGTGGATTTGTTCGTGCGCGACCGCGTTGGCGTCAAGCTGACCAGAGCGGGTGACGCGTTTCTCAAAAGTGCCCTGCAAATCGACCGTCTCCTTGCTCAGACCCGCACCATGCTCCCCCAAGTTGAGGGAGGCGAGAGGCCGTCGAACAAGACCTTATCGCTTGCTCCTGCAGGAAGTGACCTTGCGCTGCGTTGCGCCGTCGCTCGTATTGCGCGCCGCTGCGGGCTTACCGCACAGGAGACGGGAGCGCTGATTTTATACCTCGAAGAACGCGGCTTTGGCGCCATCAGAGACGAGTTTGACCTTTCTCGCGACGAGGTTGCCGACCTTTTAGCGGGCGTCTACCGCAAGCTCGGGGTGAGCAACAAGCAGGAAGCACTCAGTTTTGTCCATTCCGTTTTGGAATGATGATGGAATCGCCGAAGCGTTTAGGGCATACTCTACAGAAAGTACTGACAGACACTGACCATGAAGCCGGGGGGCTTCGAGAGAAGCACTGATTTTTCTTGGTGCTTTTCCCAAGGAAATGCTGATTGAATGCTGTTACGCCAGATGACGTGACATGATTTAATCAGTGCTTCCCAAGAACAGAGGGCTTCATCCGAACGAAAGGATGGAGACCAAATGGGTGCCTGTACCGTCTCGTCAATTTCCGAATTGACTCGTGTTCTGCTTGCGCGACGCGATTTTTGTCTGTGTGTTAAACATGCCGCGTCCGACGACATCATCGAATCGCTGCTTACCAAGGCATCGCGGCTGAAGACAGATGGCGAGCGCGTGCTCATCGTCTGTGCCGACGATGTTGTTGCGGCGCGCTATTATTCGCGACTGCCTCTGTTTTTGGGGCTCTCAAACGAAAACATCACGACCATGCGTGAACTTTCCTCGCAGGTACTTGCCCGCCCGGAAATTCGGCGAACGCTTGGTCGAGGCCCGCGTGTCTTAGATGACAACGAACACGATGTGCTGCTGGAGGACTTAAAGACAAGCGGGGTCAGACCGCGGCGCCTGCGCGAGATGCTGAAGTTCTTTTACCGCAACCTCAGCCACTGCCCCCATGAGGATACCGACTGGCTCCTTACCGCAGAAGAGCGCACGGTTTACGCCCTGCTCACAGAAAACCTGGCGGTGCGGCAAGCTGTTCTGCCGTGCGAGATGGCGTCACTTGCCTGCCGGGGTTTGCTTGAGGCCGAGCCTGCCGTTGGCGGCGAGCCTGCCACGGCCATCGTCGATGGTTATGAAACACTCAGCGAGGCATCCCAATTTCTGTTAGATATTCTATTCCCCAACTGCCTCATCGTCGCGGGAAGCACTTCTGAGGCGCAGAGTTTTGCGGAACCCTATCCCAACTTTCAGGGATTTTCATCCTTTTGTGACACGCACGCCAACGCCGAGCTCATCGAGTTAGAGACCTCTCGGCCGGCGGGAGAGGAAGTCCGCTTAAGCTACGCTGACCCCGTCGCGGAATTTGAGGGTGTCACGGCAGCGATTGCAAGCCACCTTGCCTTTGGCATTGCGCCGCGTGATGTCCTCGTGGCCGTGCCCAATCTCACGTGGGGGCGTCGCGTGGTAGCCGAACTTGCGCGTAAAGGCATACGGGCAGCACTGGACGAGGGACCGGTAAAAATTGAGGGCGACCCACGAACTTTCGAGCGCTGCGAAAACCTGCGCCTGGCAGCCTTTCTCAAACTCTTCTTAGACTCTCGCGACTTTACCGCCCTGCGCTCGTGGCTCGGCTTTGGGGATTGGCTGTTGCGCTCCGATGCCTTTTTGGACCTGATGGCTTATGCCCAGAGCCAAAAACTTGACATGCAAGCCGCCATCGAAGAACTGCACAACCAAGCCGCAGACATTCGCCTCTTCCCAACATTTACCAAGCTCGAAGGCCCACTCGCCGAACTTGACGCGCTACGCCAGGCCTGCGCAGACATCAGCAGAAAAGACGCGATTACGCTTTTCGCACAACATAAAATGCCGCTTGACGAGCACATGGTTGAGATGCTGGGACCACATCCCCAACACGCAGACATCACCGAGCTCGCCTCTCATGGCTTTGCCGCCGCGCCTGCCGCAGATGTTGATACCCTGATTGTCGCGCCCTATCAGCGCTGCTACGGTCGCCACGTTCGCGTCACGTTTTTAACCGGACTCGTCAACGGCTTTCTGCCAGGTCTCGACGCAGTTGATGACCGCTACACCATCGACCACCGAAGCAGCGCGCTTAACCGAGAGCGCAAGCTGTTTGAGACCATCAAAGCCACCGCGAGCGAAAAACTCATCTGCTCGTATTTCCAACGCGACCGAATCGAAAACGCGGAGAGACTGAACATGCAGACAACACGCCTGTTCGTCAAAGACACCACACGCTACGCAACCGTAGCCCCCTCCGTATTTTTGACACATCAAGGAGAAAGGAACGATTATGAGCGCTATTGAAGTGTTTGAAATTGAGGAGCGGTTTAATCCGCTGGAAGATAAGGGACTTGATGAGGCCGACTTGGAGCAACGGTCCGATTATCTCCCCCCGGTCCCCGACGCCGAGCTCAGCCGAAGGGTCAAAGTTGGCGTACAGAGCCCACAAAAGCGCATCGAGAGGCTGCTCGTTGGCATTCCCGGCCAACAATTTCGCATCCTTCACGCAGTGAGATTTTGCGTTGAGCCGCGCACCTGTGATGAAATCGTCGCTGAGGTCGACGCGGCATATCCCCGAGAGGTCAGCGTGTATGACACGGCTCAACTCGTAGGGCTGCTCGAAGAAGCCGGGGCCTTAGTGCGGCAGGCCGCGCCCTCTGCCATCCGCGACGAGGTGGGCGAAGAGGTGGGCGAAGAGGTGGCGCCGGACGCTCAGGCCCGCCTCAAAGAGCAGACACCGAAAGGCCACGCGGAAGGCGCCGATGCGCGTCAGGAAGATGAGTTTCTCGTGGTGGCGCCGACCGCACCGAGTACCTATCTCGCGACCCCCGCGGGGCTTGAGGCGGTCGAGGCGAACTGCGGCAGAGATGTAGCGCTTGCCCTGCTCACCGAAGAGAGCCGCTATCTTCCGCTGTACCGAGAGATTCTTAAACGTACGGCGGCTGAGGGCGGTTGCTCGACCAAAACGCTCGACACCGCCATCGACACCAATCCGCTCACCGAAAGCCCGCGGCGCTTTTGCGGCTACTTCCTCGACCGCCTCGAAAAGGTGGGGGCGGTGCGCTGGTTGGACAGCTGGGTCGCAACCGAGTTGGGGCGCGAACTTCTAGC
Source organism: Coriobacteriales bacterium (assembly GCA_031263665.1). Classification (GTDB taxonomy): domain Bacteria; phylum Actinomycetota; class Coriobacteriia; order Coriobacteriales; family UBA8131; genus JAITEK01. The sequence continues at coordinate 1,683 of JAISFJ010000048.1, read as the reverse complement.
CGCAGACGTTTTAAGAGATTAAGAAAGGGGAACCACCTATGTCTTCCGAACAGGAAATCACCTTCACCACCGTTTTACGAGGCCGCATGGCAGGTTATCAACTTCTCTCGCGCCTCTTTCGCACCGAAGTTGACCAGGAGCTTTTGGACGTGCTCACCTCCATGCACTACCCCACCGCCACCGGCAACGCCCTGGTTGACGAGGGCTATCGCATGATTCGCGACTACCTGAGCGCGGCTGATTCCAACGTGTTAACCGAGCTGGCCGTCGATTTTGTCCGCGCCTTCATCGGCTCGGGTAACAACGGCTACTCGGCCGCCTACCCCTACGAATCCGTATACACGAGCCCCAAACGCCTGATGATGCAAGACGCCCGCGACGAGGTCCTGGTTCTTTATCGCGCCGCCGGACTTGCAAAGCGGGACAGCTGGAAGGAGGGCGAGGACCATCTGGCACTCGAGCTTGAGTTTGAGCGGATTCTGATTGAGCGCACGCTCACAGCTTGGGAAACCGGCGATGAGGCGAGCTGTCGGCGCTCCATACTCCAACAGCGCAACTTCCTCGAGGACCATCTGCTTTCGTGGTATCCCATGATGGCAAAGGACCTGAAGAAGTTTCCCCGGACCGATTTTTATCGTGGCCTCGGCAGGTTAACGAGCGGCTATCTGCAAAACGACCTCGAGCTGCTTAATGAACTACTCGATGAGATATTCGCCGATGACGCCACCAGTGAGGCAACAATCCCTGAACTCGCTTTTGGGGAGGCGTCAAAGACAGCACAACTGAAAGAAGCGGTACGACCATGAGAACCATGAGCACCACAAACGCCACAAACACCGCGAACACCGCGAACACCGGTTTGCTGGATGAGGGCACAAAGGGGCGTGGGGGGAAACCCGGGCGGCGTGGCGTTCCCCTCTCTCGGCGCAGCTTCGCGTTCGGTGTGGCCGGCACCTGTGCCCTCATCGGATTGGGAGGCTTAAAGTATCTCCCGAGCAAACCGCTCTGTCGCCCTCCCGGCGGACAGGATGAGAATCACCTGGCGAGTGCCTGCATCCACTGCGAAAAGTGCCGCGAGATATGTCCGAAAACGGCTATCGCTCCCGCTCACATCGAGGACGGCATCTTAAACGCCCGCACGCCCAAAATGGCCTTTTGGCAGGGGTGGTGCGATTTTTGCGAAAACGAGCCGCGCGGCCCTCGCTGTATAGAGGTGTGCCCCACGCAGGCTTTACGAAGTGCGGACGCCGCATCCGCGATTATCGGCATTGCTGTTTTGAATCGCGATTGGTGCCTGGCCGCCAAAGGCATGGGCTGTCGTGTATGCGTGGACGCGTGCCCTTACGAGGCCCTCTTTGTTGGAGACGACCGCGTTCCTGTGGTTGATGAGAGCGCCTGCAACGGATGCGGTGCCTGCGAGTTCGCGTGCGTCTCCATGTCGGCGGGCTCTCTTTCGGTGGGAGCGACCGACAAGGCCATCGTGGTTTTTTCACAAAAGGAGAAGGACCTGCTATGAGAAAAGGTACGTCAACCCGTATTCGGTTCGCGGTCATGCTGGGTTTCATGGCCGTCGTAGCCGTGGGGTACTTCACCATCGGGGGTATCGGAAACGCCTGCGGCATCGGCTTTGACAGCATCACCCTGATATGTCCTTTGGGAGCGTTGCTGGTGATGATAGCCGAG
>JAISFJ010000188.1 GCA_031263665.1 Coriobacteriales bacterium | reverse complement strand
GAACTATTCGCCAAAGAAATGAGCAAAAAAGACTAAAATGCTTGCAAAAACGAAAAAGAAAACATAGGGCAGGCTTATCGCAACAGCAGCATAAATGCTATACTTTATTTCTTGTGAGGTGATTTCAGACGTGGACAGGCTCAGGTGGATTGTATGCTCAGAGATAATGCTCAACCGCTGCAAGGCTATCAACCAACAACAAAAGCGACCCTGAAGCGACAGCGTATCGGCATGATGGAGCTCTTTGGTGTGGGAGGGTTCTCCTTTCATTTCGGGTACGCGCTGCTTTCTTTTTTCTGGTTTTATGCCGACTTTCCACCGGGATACGACGGCTTTCATCGTGGCGTCGCACAGGCTTTTGTATTCATCGGCATACCCGTTACCTTTCTCGGCATACGGTATCTTCACCGTGCCTTCATCGGAAATTCAAACTACAATCGATTGTTGCCGGCCTTTTTCATTCTTGCCCTGATAGCGCCTTGCCTGGTCTTACTTTTTCAGCTTGGCATCCACTTTTCATTGCCCGTCTACGCGTTCGGCGGCCTGACCACGGGAATCGCCGGGGCTTATTTTACGCTTCGTTGGCTCGATGGGTGCGGGTCGGCACGCGTCCACAAATATTTGCGGTTTACCAGCGCGGGCATTTTTGGAGGCGGAGTATTATTCTTGCTCGCCAATTTAACGGCTCCTTTGGTTCAACCTGTCTTTGCCATGATTTATCTTATCGCCAGCTCTCTTTTGCTGGTCTTTTTGCAGGCACGCACCGGACGCGATGACGAACTTGTCATCAAATCGCGCAAGGAACTCCTGCCTTTTGCCAAAGAAGTTGAGCCTCCGATTTTTGTGTACGGAGTCGTGTTCGGTTTGGGCTTTGCGTTGATGTTCATTCAGGGTGGTTGGCTGGTGCTTGCCGCTTTATCGGCTATTCTTCTCGGCGCGGGCGTGGTTTTCCTTCTCGACTTCACGGGCGCCAAAGTCGGCATCACTATCTCTCAGCGCGTTTTGCTCGTCGTCACGGTTGCCGCCTGCCTCATCATTCCTTTTGGCCCTCCGATGCTTAAAGCGGCTGGCATCTGCCTTATCGTCGCTTCCTGGGCCGCCTTTAACGCCATTAACTGGGCGTTGCTTGTACAACGAGGCGTCAGTCATAAAGCCTTCGTGTTTTTCTCCATTGCCTCAGGAGCCAGTGTCTCTACCTTCGGTTTTCTCTTAGGCTGGCTTATCGCCTTGGTCTATGCTTACACGGGGTTTTCAGAACTATTCCTTACTCCCATTCTTTTGCTGCTTGTCTTTCTGTTGGTTTTTGTCGTCATGCTTTTTTATCCCGAGAGTCGCCATCACGGCACGCTTGAGACGATTGACGTTGAGCAGGATGCCCTCCAGGTCCCAGCCAATGAGATAGGCGAGAAGGCACTTTTCCGTATGCGTTGCGAGAAGGTCGCCGAACTCTACCATCTCTCACCGCGCGAACAAGATGTACTGAACTATTTGGCCCGAGGGCGCAACGCCAACTACATCCAAAAAGAGCTCTGCGTATCGTCTCATACGGCAAAATCGCATATCTACAATATTTACCGCAAACTCGACATCCACTCCCAGCAAAAACTCATGGATTTCATCGAGGAATACCCCGTCGAGGTTCAACTTCCCTAGGAACTGTCAAGCAATAAATTGTACGATAGCCTGTGGAACAGATTGCTTCAGGTCAAGGCGGGATGAGGTGGCCCTACTTGTGGTAATGCCGCCTGTTTTGGGCGCGGAGCTGGAGCAATCTGGCTTACAGGTTACGTACAAGTTATTGTTTGACAGTTCCTTAGGACTTCCCCAGGCACCGAACATCGTTGGCTGGTTCATCGGGCTATCGGTCCATCGACTCGTCGGGCCATACTCAGACTCATACTCAAATACTGATTTCGCCTGTTGCATACTCATGACGTGAGCCCCTCATACCCGCCTTCCTTTTTACTGGTGCACTAGTATTCGAGAAAGGAGAGGTGATGGTTGATTCAGAAATAAAAGGCGCGATTAGTATCGAAGGCAAAGACCTTGATGAGATTGGTACTTCCAAAACCGAAAACCAGTTTCAAATTGGTGCCGGCAAGCATCATGAAACTCAGAATTGGAAGCCCTCAAAACCCTGGGAGTATGAGGAGGACGGCTACATTGTTCGCCGCAGTTCCGTTTGGAGCGCGCCGGGCTGCCATGAGGGTTGTGGCGTACTGGTCTATTCTGACAAAGAAACCGGCAAATTTGTCAAACTGGAGGGCGACCCGGAAGACCCCTACAACCAGGGGCGACTCTGTCCCCGCTGTCTGGCGTTCAAGCAGGTCATCCATCACCCCAATCGCCTTCTTCATCCGATGAAGCGGGCTGGCGAGCGCGGGTCACATCAGTGGGAACAAATCGGCTGGGATGAAGCCTTGGACACCATCGAACGCGAGTTTAAGCGCATCGCCACCACCTACGGCCCGGAATCCATCCATCTGCTGCGGGGTACCGCGCGTGACAACCAGTGGCAGGTCGGCCGTTTAGGCTACGCTATCGGCAGCCCCAACGAGTACGGCTTCCTCTCCGGCACCGCCTGTTATCTGCCTCGTATCTCGCTGATGATTCTTTCCTATGGCGGCTTCATGATAGCCGATATGAGCCAGTTCATGGCTGACCGTTACGAGAGTACCGAGTGGGTCTGCCCAGAGTGCACCATCATCTGGGGCTGTAATCCGCACATCTCCAACCCAGACTTCTTCATGGGTCACTGGGTAACCGACGTTATGAAAAGGGGTTGCAAGCTCATCACCATAGAACCGCGTGTTACCTGGTGGGCATCACGCTCCGACATTCACATCATGTCGCGCCCTGGCACCGATGCCGCCGTGGCAATGGCGATGCTCAAAATTATCATCGAAGAAGAACTCTACGACCATGACTTTGTGACTCTTTGGACCTACGGCTTCGAGGAGCTGGCGGAGCGTTGCCGAGGCCTGAATCTTGATGAGCTGGCGGCCATGACCTGGGTGCCCAAGGAAAAACTCATCGCCGCCGCGCGCCTGTTCGCCACCTCCAAACCCGCAAATATCGTCTGGGGGCTGGCGGTTGACATGCAGAGTCAGGGCACGCCGTGCGCTCAGGCGATTGCCGCGCTTTGGACCATCACCGGCAACTTGGACCAGCCCGGTGGCATGGTTTACACCACGGCTCCCATGGGCATTGACCCTCCGTCCGCCGGAGCGTGGGGATATTACGACATTCTCACCGAGGAACAACAGAAAAAGCGTATCGGTTGGAACGAGTACCCGATGTACCGCTACGGTCTCACGCAGTCGATGCCCGATATGTGTCTGGAGGAATGTGAGGCCGGTCGCGTCAAAGGTCTGTGGCTGCAAACTTCCAACGGTATCAGCTGCATGAGTTGTGAGGCTCAGCGCTGGAAAGAAGCGCTGAAAAAAGTTGAGTTCTGCGCTGGCGTCGATATATTTTTCACTCCCACCATTGAGGCATATGCCGATATTGTGCTGCCGGTAGCAACGTGGGCGGAAAAGAAGGGCATCCGCGCGCACTACTACTTCCTCTCCACTATCAATCCAACCGTCACGCCCGAAGGTGAAGTATTGTCCGACGCGGAAATCAATCGTCGCCTGGGCAGCCGCTTTGACAACGATGCCGCCTATCTCGAAGCCGTCAAAGAAGCCCGCAACCCCGACCCGGCATGGGCGATGTGGAATACCGACGAAGCGTTGTTCGATGATATGATTGAGTCTTCCGGCTATAAATGGGAGGAACTGCGCGACCGTGGCCCGGCCTATCCGGTTTACAAATACCGCAAATACGAGACTGGCGAGTTGCGCCCCGACGGACAACCCGGATTTAACACTCCCACCGGACGTGTGGAGCTCTATGCCTCGCTCTTCCAAAACTTCGGCTACGACCCGCTGCCTTATATCGAAGAACCGGGTATCGGTCCGGTAACCACCCCTAAACTCTATGAAGAATACCCACTAATCATGATTACCGGTGCCCGCACCACCTCCTTTTTCCATTCTGAACATCGCCAGATTCCCTGGTTGCGTCAGTTGACTCCCGATCCGTGGGTGCAAATCCATCCGCGTACCGCCGAAAAATATGGCATCTCCGAAAATGACTGGGTCTGGTTGGAAAACAAGGTACGTAAGGCTGACCGCACGATTACCGAAAGCACCCAAAACCCCCGGCCCGAGGACCTCGGTGATGGCGGGCTTTGGGAAGTCCGTCGCTGCCGTCAGCGCGCCCGCATAACCTATGAAGTCGCCGAGTATGAAGTCGCCGCTCAGCACGGTTGGTGGTTTCCCGAACAAGACCCCAACGAACCGAGCCTCTTTGGCTGGGGCCAATCCTTTGTCAATAATCTGCTCAGAAACAAGCCTGGCCGTACCGGTTTTGGCGCCGATTTGAAGTGTACGCTCTGCAAAATCTATCCCTGTTCTCCGGAAGAAGTCGCCGCCTTCCCCAAAGACCATTGGCGCAAGTTTGACGCGCGTGAATTGACACGTGGCGTAGACCCCCACACCGGAGCCTTCGCCGAGAATACCGCCACAGCCACCTCCGCGGCCCCAGTAACCGCCGCGGCCACCGCAGCCGGAAAGGAGCTCTAAAATGACCCGTAATGGAATCTTGGTCGACTACCAATACTGCACAGGATGTTATTCCTGCGAAATAGCTTGTCAGTCCGAGCATGACCTGTACCTTAACCAATGGGGAGTCAAAGTCATGCAGCAGGGTCCTTGGCCGATAAGGGACGATGAGGGCAACGAAACCGACCACTACGTCTATGATTTCATCCCCGCGTTCACCTTACTCTGCGATTTGTGCGCAGAGCGCATAGGCAAGGGCAAAAAACCGAGTTGCGCTCACCACTGTCAGGCAAACATCCTCAAGTTCGGCCCGGTTGAAGAACTCACAAGAGACCTTGAGGAAAAGCCCTGGCAATACCTCTGGGTTCCACCCAAAGCCTGAGAAGTTACAAACGCAAGGATGGAGGTGGTAAGACGGCTTCGATTTTTGCCGCGAGATGCTCGACGGTTTTCCAGTCGTCGGTTCCTTGTATTCCACGGCTCTCCATAAGGGCATAGATCTCCTGGATGGAATGACATACGATGTCTGTTTCCTCTTTTGCCCACGATCCGTCCATAACGCCTCTTAAGACACCACTGGGGTCAATGTTGGGCGTGTCAACACTTGAATAAAGCAGTTTCAAAGCTCGATTATAAAGACGAATTGTGTCGAACACGCCCTTTGCATGTAGTTCCCTGAGATTAGGACAAAGGCTTTTTACGACCCGGTCGTGATGCTCTTTCGGAGTTGCCCGAGCTGTCTCAGGATTGACGGCCAGCATCCTCTCGTATCGTTCAATCGTGCTGACATATGAAATGATCGGCTTGACGGCCATTATCAACAACTCCACCGTGTAGCCTTTTGAGTGAAGCAGCCCTGCAGTCTGTCGCAAAACCGTAGTTGTCCGCAAAGTCCCCTCTATCAGCAGGTTGTAGCCATCATCTGAAAGCCGCATGATAAGAGCTTCGGCCAGAGCACCAGAGAACTCCTGAGTTTTGATTACGCTATCTTTCCCAAACTGCTGAGCTAATACATCATAATTTGGATGGAGGCTCCTGAAGGCATCTGCTTCGATGATTATCAGGTTGCCGTTCTGTTCAGTCTTCGAAAGACCCTGAAAAGCGGCTTTGCCCGAGCCGGGCTGACCGCCGGTAAGATATGCTACCGAACTGCTGCGGCAGGGGCTGACGTGTCTCGTAAGACGGATGACCTGAGCTGCGAGGGCGTTTTGGAAGTCGACTTCGGAGTAGTCTTCGATGGCCATATCGTTTCCTCTCCCTCAAACTGAGAACGTGTTTCTTTGGCTACACTTCCGTCAACGACTTTTGCCATCCGCTTCAAATGAATCATAACACCCCGTACTTCTTCGACGGTGGTCATAACATACAGATCCCTGTCAGCCAGATCCCAGAGGTCGTGCAGCAGCATCACACAAGGATCATTGTCCACGTCCAAAGCTATTCCTTGCTTGATTGTATGCGACAGCAGGCGGTTCGCGATATTGTTGGCGAATTCGCACGCCAGTTCCCTCTCGAAGTTCACGCGATAGATCTCGTCCATACTCATGTCGCTTCTTTCTATGAGACAGTTTGGCGAAACATCAAAATAGCTTGCGATGCTCTCA
>JAISFJ010000085.1 GCA_031263665.1 Coriobacteriales bacterium | reverse complement strand
TGCGAGCGAATATCAAAAAGGGCTTTCATGAGGTATTTGATGCCTTTGATGCCGACGTTTTTGCTATTCAGGAAACCAAGCTGCAAGAGGGTCAGGTTGAGCTTGAGATACCCGCTGCGTATCATCAGACCTGGAGTTATGCGGAGAAGAAAGGCTATTCTGGCACGGCGGTTTTTTCGCGTGAGAAGCCGCTTCAGGTCATCCATACCCTGGGGCTTACGCCCAAAGACGCCGTCGGCCACGGAACGGATGACCCCGCTGTTGTTGACGCCGAAGGTCGTCTTTGCGCCGTGGAGTTTGAGCAGTACTGGTTTGTGTGTTGTTATACCCCCAATGCGCAAGACGGGCTCAGGCGTATTGGTCTGCGCCTGGCCTGGGGTGCGGCTTTCACGCGCTTTGTCGCAAAGCTCGCCCAGAACAAGCCCGTGGTCATCTGCGGTGACCTCAATGTGGCGCATAACGAAATCGACTTAAAGAATCCCGGGCCCAATCGCGGCAACGCGGGCTTTTCGGATGAGGAACGGGGGGACTTTCAGGCGCTGCTCGACGCCGGATTTATCGACAGTTTTCGCTTTTTATATCCCGATACCGTCGGCGCGTATTCCTGGTGGAGTTTCCGAGGCAACGCCCGCGCCAACAACACGGGGTGGCGCATCGACTACTTTCTTGTATCGGACAGCCTGCAAAAGCGCATTGAGCAGGCGAGCATCTATCCCGAGGTTACGGGCTCTGACCATTGCCCCGTAGGACTGGAGCTCGCCCTGTGAGCTTTTGGGGCAGGACGTCGAGGACGCCGTCCCCTACGGATGTGGCGGAGCCATGACCGTGGGGGCGGTGCACCCGCCTCCATTGTCTCGCTGTCAAGCGCTTGGAGCTTCTGGTAAAATTGTTCGGTTGTTCATTATAGGGTAACGCTCCGCCGAAAACATCAAAGAAAAGGGACTCTTATGGATTTTGAAGAAGTCATTAATATGTTCCTCACCCCAGAGGTAAAGACCTTTTTTGCCGTTGTCATCATTATCGTCGGCATTCTCTATCTTATCTCTATCGTTTGGGTCATCCGTGACTCCTATCTCCGTGGGTCGAATCCCATCATTTGGGGCATCATCTCCCTCATTCCGTTTCTGGGGGCGTTTGCCTATTCGATGCTGCGTCCGCCGATGTTGCTTTCGGACCGTGACGAGCAGGACCTCGATTTCACGCTCAAGCAACGCGAGCTGATGAAGTATGGAGAATGTGGGAAATGTGGGTATCCTGTTGAGCGGGAATATCTCGTGTGCCCCAAATGCGGTACGCAGCTGAAAAACGAATGTAAGACCTGTGGACACGCGCTCAATCCCGACTGGAAGGTCTGCCCGTTTTGCTGCGCGAAGGTGAGATAAGGGTGTTTTTATGAACATAAAACTTCCCGACGGTTCCATCCATGAGCTTGCGGATGGGGCGACCGTGGCCGATGTGGCGGCGCACATTGGCGCGGGGCTTGCGAAGGCGGCTCTGGCCGGTAAAATTGACGATACGTTGGTGGACCTCAGCGCACCGGTGACGGAGGGCGCGACGGTCACCATCATCACGAGTAAATCCCCCGAGGCGCTCAGCATTTTAAGACATTCGACCGCTCATATTATGGCGGAGGCGATTCAGGAATTGTTTCCTGACGCGAAATTTGGCATCGGCCCGGCCATAGAGGATGGCTTTTATTACGATGTTGAGGTCGCTCGCTCGCTCACCTTTGACGACCTCGCTCTCATCGAGGACACGATGCGTCGTATCGTCGCCGAGGCCCGCCCATTTGCGCGGCGCGAGGTCTCGCTTGCCGAGGCACGCGAGCTTTTCGCAGGTCAGCCTCTCAAACTCGAACTCATCAACGAATTGCTTCCAGGTGCCGTCATTTCGGTTTATCAGCAAGGTAATTTTCTCGATTTATGCCGAGGTCCGCACATCCCCAACACCTCGTTTGCGCCCGCGTTTAAGCTCACCAAGCTGGCCGGCGCGTACTGGCGCGGCGACAACGAGCGCCAGATGCTTCAGCGCGTGTACGGCACGGCATGGTTCAGCAAAAAAGACCTCGAAGCCTACCTCGAGCGTATCGAAGAGGCGGAGAAGCGCGACCATCGCAAACTGGGCCGTGAGCTTGGCATCTACATGATGGACGAGCGGGCCGGTGTTGGTCTGCCGCTCTATCTGCCCCATGGCGCTCGCATCATTCGCATCCTGCAGGAGTGGCTGCGCCGCGACCTGTACGCCCGCGGTTATGAAGAGGTCATCACTCCCCATATCTACAACGCCGATGTTTGGAAGCAATCCGGACATTATTATTTTTACAAGGACAACATGTATTTTTTCCAGGTGGATGAGTCTGAGGCCAAAGATATGAGTAAGCTCTCCGAATATGGAGTAAAGCCGATGAATTGTCCTGGCCATGTGATGCTTTACGCCAATGAGCTGCGTTCTTATCGCGATTTGCCTTTGCGCTTTTTTGAGTTTGGGACGGTGTATCGCCATGAGTTGAGTGGCGTTGTGCATGGCTTGCTTCGCGCTCGGGGCTTTACGCAGGATGACGCTCACATTTTCTGTCGTGCCGACCAGGTGCTCGACGAAATAGTCTCCATGCTCGATTTAGTCGACCACATCATGAACACCTTTGAGTTCAGCTACATGGCGGAAATATCGACCCGTCCCGAAAAGTCCATCGGCGAAAGCGAGCGGTGGGAGTTCGCGACCGAGCAACTCCAGAAGGCCTGTGAAGCACGCGGGCTTGCCTATGACATCAACGAAGGCGACGGCGCGTTTTACGGTCCCAAAATCGACATCAAGGTTAAAGACGCCATTGGACGCACGTGGCAATGCTCGACCATTCAAGTCGACTTTAACTTTCCGGAGCGTTTTAACCTCAGCTATCGCACGGCGGACAACAGCGAAGAGCAGCCCTGGATGCTCCATCGTGCCATCTTCGGCTCCATTGAACGCTTCTTGGGGATACTGATTGAGCACTATGCCGGCGCGCTGCCGCTGTGGCTTGCACCCGTGCAAGTGGCCGTTATCCCTATCGCCGACCGACATAATGACTACGCCTACGAGGTGAAAGATGCGCTCGGTCGCGTTGGAGGACGCGTGGAGATTTTTGACCAAAACGAGCCGATGCGCTCCAAAATCGCCAAGGCACAATCGCGAAAGATTCCCTACATGCTCGTTGTGGGCGACCGCGAAGCGGATGAACGCACCGTGAGCGTGCGCGAACGCAAAGAAGGCGACCTCGGCTCACGCCCCTTAAACGAGTTCGCCACAATCATCGAATCCGCCCACGTGTGACTGGTAACACTGGTACGCGTACCCTGTGACCAAACGACAATGACCCAGGAGCCATCAAATGTGGCTCAGTCCATGCCCGGATTGCTTCTCCGCTACTGGTGCTGTTTTGCTTCACAAGCGCACACCTGGGTTGCCATACACGCTTTCGCCCGCGAACCTCGTGAGTGGCACGTGACTTGCGAACTTGGGGGCTGGCTTGTGCTACCATTATCGGCGTGTGTAAATTGGGAGATTCTTTGGCGGCTGGAGTTTGATTGCGGCTGGAGATTTTCAAGAAGTACCCTTACATCATGATTCTATTACAAGGAGGCATCGCGCCTGTGAGCAACCAAT
>JAISFJ010000173.1 GCA_031263665.1 Coriobacteriales bacterium | reverse complement strand
CTGAAAACAGCGAAAGCAGGAGCGAGGCGTCGAAGCTTCAGCCAGCTTTCAGGGGTTTGGCTTACAATAGAAAGGGAGACAAAAACTGCGGAAGGGTTGCCATGAATATCTTGCTCATCGAGGACCAACAACGCCTCGCCCAGGCTCTCAGCGCCATCCTCGAAGAAACGGGCTACCACGTCGATACGGTGGGCGACGGGCGAAGCGGCCTGGAGTACGGCCTCAGCGCCGAAAAGACCGGCACCCCCTATGACGCCATCGTACTCGATGTCATGCTGCCGGTCATGGACGGTTTTGAGGTGGCACGGAGGCTGCGACGAGAAGGCAGCAGCAGCCCCATCATCATGCTGACCGCCCGCGATACCCTGCGCGACAAGGTCATGGGACTCGACGCCGGCGCCGACGACTATCTCACCAAGCCTTTTCAACCGGCAGAGCTGCTCGCCCGCCTGCGCGCGCTCACTCGACGCAGTGGCCCCGTACACGTCGAAGTCATCACGCTCGGCAATACAAGCCTCGACCTGCAAAGCACTGAACTTCGCAAAACCCAGGAACTTGAAAGCACCGAGGGAAGTGTTGATGGGAGCGTTGAGGAAAACATCGAAGACTTGGGCATCCATCTTTCGCAGCGAGAATTTGAGCTTTGCCAACTGCTCATGACCCACCCCGGGCAAACACTGACAAAGGCCCGGCTACTCTCCCGAGTGTGGGGTTTGGGCACAGATACCGACGAAAACAGCGTCGAAGCCTACATATCTTTCCTGCGAAAAAAGCTCTTTTACCTAAAAAGCGATTTGAGCATCGTGACGGTACGCGGCATAGGCTATCGTTTGGAAGCGCCCGAGCTCCATGGAACAGACGGAGCCGATGGAGTAGATGGCGCAGACGGAATAGATGCGCCGGGTGAACACCATGCTCACTAAACTGCGCCGACGTTTTACGCTCATAACGATGGGGTTGGTGGGTCTTGTGCTGCTGACCGTGCTCGCGATAAGCGTCACCTCCAATTACCGAGCTACGGAGGCGCGTATCGAGCGAGCCATCGACCAGGCTTTCAGTCGCGGCCCCGACAACGGACAACGCCCCTGGGTTGGTGGACGAGACGGAGAGCAGCTGCCGACGTGGACGACCCCCCAAACAACTCCGCAGACAACTCCTCAAACACAGGAATTTGAGCGACTGGGCCCCGACGCGCAGGAGCCTTACGAGTTGGGAGACGAGTCCACGTTTCCGCAGGAGGGCGTGCCATTCACACCCGTATACGTCGCGACCATCTCCTTATCCGACCTCACGGTACTCGGTGACAACGGCGCCTTTATCACTATCGAAAGCTCATTGGCGGACGAGGCCTTCGCGCGCGTCATCGAAACATTTGATGAAAGCGAACACCAGGGCGATAAAAGCAGCGGTCTACTCTTTGATTTGAAGCTCTTCTATCGCGTTGAGGCCATCGACAGCGGAAACGTAACCATTGCACTTGCCGACGCGTCTGCGCTCATGGACACCACCCTTCAACAAATCGGCATCTCCGCCCTCATCTGGCTCGGAGCGATGGTGCTTATCCTTTTCATCAGTCTGCTGCTCTCTCGTATCGCTTTGCGCCCCGTTACCGAGGCATGGGAGCGCCAACGCCGTTTTGTCGCGGACGCCTCCCACGAACTCAAGACTCCGCTCACGGTCATCCTCGCCAACAACAGCCTTTTGCTCGCGCGCCCCGAAAAAACGATTGCCGAACAACAGCAGTGGATAGACAGCACGCAAATCGAGGCTCAACGCATGGACGACCTCGTACATGACCTGCTTTTGCTCGCGCAAACCGATGACCAGGAAAAACTCGCAAAAACCGAAAAGGAACTCACCTGCCCCCTCGACTTTTCGGCACTCCTGCGACATGAACTCCTGCAATTTGAAACGGTGTTTTTTGAGCGCGGTATCGAGCTTACGGCCGAGATTTTTGATGGTGTCATCATCTTGGGCAGCAAAGAGCGACTGAGCCAACTCATACAGATACTGCTCGACAACGCAAGCAAATACGCAAAGCCTGAAACACCTCACAGCCGGGCAACGGTGCGGATAGCACTGAGCTTAAACTCCGATGCCAGGCGGCGCGCGGCGTTTACCGTCGCAAATGACGGCGAGGTCATAGACGCCAAAACGCTTCCGCATATCTTTGAGCGCTTTTATCGCGGCGATTACGTACGCGGCAACACCGAAGGCTCGGGCCTCGGACTCAGCCTCGCCCAGACCATCGTCGAGGCACATCACGGTGCCATAGAAGTATCCAGCGACGCCACCAACGGTACCGTTTTCACCGTCACACTACCAACAACCCGAACACCCCCTTTGTAACCCCTCTCTGTAACCGTTCACCCAACCGAGATGAGTCTTTGAGAAAGTCCCTCTCCGCTTCGTGTTGGACTATACTGAACACAAGGGCTTTAATTACCTTACCGTTCCTTACCCAAAAAATGCGCCGTGTAAACCAAGCGAAGGAGAGAGGAACACGGATGAGAGCCCGCTGGATTGTACCTGTCATCTGTTATAGTGTACTCCTTGCCGCAGAAATCATCGTCGCCGGTAACAGTCTGCTCCCCAAAACAACGGGCCTTGCCTTTGCGAATCTGTACCTGCTCGTCCCCTTGCTCTCATTTATCCTGGCGCTGATTTTGAGCGCGACCAACACAAACCTGTTCCTCAAACTCTTCTTTCCGGTGGTGTCGCTCGTCGTTTTGCCGTTCAGCTACTTGCTTTACGAGTCACGGGACGGTTCTCCCGTCGACTTAAAACACCTTGCTCCCGACTTCGGCCTTGCCCTGATTGTTGCCTTCGCCCCCGCCGTCCTGGGGTCGATAATAGGGTTTATCCTCTGGGGCGTCAAAAAGCGACGAGGCGGATACGCGAGCAGCGCAAGCAAAATGTCGAGCAGCGCAAGCAAAGTCTCACATCGGATAAAACCGGGTGTACAAACACGCAACCAAACAGGCAGCAGAACACGCGGTCGAACCAGCACGAGTGGCCGAACGGGCGCAAGGAGTCAGCCGAGCACGAGCAGTCAGCCGAGCGCAAATATCCGGACAGGCGGCACGGCAAGCGGACAGACAAGCGCTCGAACACGCAGCCAAACAGGCAGCAGAACGAGCGGGCAGGCAGGCACCCAAACACGTGCGAAAGGAAAACCAAATTCACTTCCCGGACCAAAACTCAGAGTGGTCTCCAAAAGCGGCCAAAGCACAAAAAGACCACCCAACTCAACAAACTCCAAAACAAGACGCCGGCGCTAAACCGATCGTTGCCTCCCTGAGTATGGTCATACAATTGCTACGCTCGCTCCCGCTCTTTCCAAGCATCGGCAATCCAGCAGAGACCATCGGCTATGCCGCCGCGCCAGCATACGTAGTCGTGGCCCCCGTTATATTCCACATACTTTATGTCAAGGTTATTTCGCTCAAGTATCTTTGAGAGTTTTTGATGATAGGGACGCAAAACCCACTCCTGTCTGCCGACCTCCATATAGATGCGTCCGTCAAAACCGCGCAGATAGGGATTTGAGGGTTTTTCCAGCGTGTCCATGAGGCTCCCCCGCCACAATGAGGACGATTGCGCTATGACGTTTTGAATCTGGTCGGGCAGTCTCAGCGCCGTCCACAGAGCCGTGAGTCCCCCGAGACTTTGCCCCGCGATGATGAGGCGAGTGGGGTCAGATGTGATGGGATAGTGTTTGCGTGCCCAGGACAAAAGGCAATTCTTGATGAAGTACTCGATTCCCGCGTCCTCATGAAGCTCTTCCCAGCGCGTCGCAACATCGGATGACTCTATGAGCAGGGCGTACATCGGTGGAATCCTGCCGTCGCTGATGAGGTTGTTGAGCGTCTCCGGAAACATCTCCCCGCGCGCCCACATATCGCCGTCAAAAACTATGATGGCGGAAACATTTTCGCGGCACGCGCCATCGATAAACGGCGGTTCATAGAGCCAGACGAGGTGCCCTTCCACCGTGTGCGAACTGACCACGCCACGCCCGGCAATCTCGGGTCGAGCCTTGAGCCAGGGCTGCGGCGGAGCGTCTTTAAGCTCGACCACCGAAAGCGTATTACGGATGCGATTTATGCATTGCTCGGGATTGCGCGGATCCACAAGTCCCTTATCGAGTGCCTGGCGGATGGAGCTCTGTTGAAAACCCGTTATGTCAACCACCTTGTCCTTGCCATAACAGGGCAAAAAACAATACGAAGCACGCCAGTCGCTCTCCATGTGATAGGCGATATACCAGACATCGGTTCCCGAAATATGCCTGAGCAGGCTATCTTTTAAGTTCTTCTCGTCAGTGATGCGATTGATAAATATCAGGACGCTACTCGCTTCGGCATCACGCCACAAAAAGGTTACGATTGCATGGTCTTTACTTTTTGAAGCAGGAGTTATGATGGGCGTTTGCTTGGCCGTTGTCCCCCAAAACCGCTCAACCTCCTCATCAAGCAGGCGCGCATATTCTTGCTCGGCTATCTCGCCGGCTCTCATGTCGGTGCGCAGGCGACGCAGCTTTCGTTTAAGAGAACGTATGACAGGTGAGCTGACGAGCGGAATTGGCGTTGGACGTGGTACCTTGGGCGGTGTAGGACGCATAATCATAGTTGAATCTGCTTGCGAAGCATCTTGCGTGTATTGTTCGGCCCATTGCTTATGCTTGAAGTCTCGTACCGTAAGCTGGAAGGTTTGGTGCTTTTTTTCACTTTTTGAGCTGTTCAAGACCTGTCCCCTTCGCACCAAAGCACGCACATACAGCGCACGTCCCATGACGAACATTAAAGCTAGAGCTATCTAACAAAGCCAGGCTGTCATGATAAACAAACAAAATAACCCCGTCAACACATCGCTCGCCTATGTGTTACGACGTATCCAAGCGCTGCTACCGTTCATAGAGCGTGCTCTTTAGCGTTTTTCTCTTCTAAAGGTAATGAGAAGAGCACCTGCGACGTCAGCTACAAAAGAAGAAGTAACGAGCTCCCATCCTTCGCTGGCTCTCCTGTTCAACACATCATCATATTCAGAGATAGCTTTAGAGTTAACCCCTGCCTTGATGAT
>JAISFJ010000091.1 GCA_031263665.1 Coriobacteriales bacterium | reverse complement strand
GCGGCATCGCCATCAAGAGCACCTTTCGCTGTGCCAGACGCGTCTTGAGCACGCGTCACTTCCTGAGACAACTTCGCCTTACCTCTGCCAAACATCGCTCGGATGCTCTGGGCGGGACAGCCCCAGGCACACCACGCGCGCCCAACAAGAAGCGTAACTCCCATGACAACAAGCATCGATACGAACGCCACCGGTATAAACACCTTGCCAGCCAGCATGGCCTCAAGCGCACCAAGGGGACAAATCAAAAAGAATCTTCCGATTCCCGCGGCCGAAGGAGAACCAAATCCCGTATCAAAAATAAGACTGAACAGCACAAGCGCAAAGATGAGGGTAAGGCTGCCATAGCGCAAATATCGTATCCGTTTGCCGCTGTTCATGTTGCCTCCACGCTGTTCATGTTGCCTCCACGCTGTCTGCGTTGTATTCCCCAGAAAAACTCTGCTCGTTTACAACCTCGATTCCCCGCCGCCTGTCGCCGGCAAATGAACTCCAAACCGTCGCCGGACAAATCTTTTCGCAAAGGCCGCAGCCGTTACAGACAAAATCATCAACGACAGGACGGCCTCCCTCATCGGCGATGATGGCATCGTAGGGACATTCGTCAATACATCGGCGACAACTGCCGTTTCGATACGCCAGGCAGCGCTCACGATAAACGCGGGCCACACCGATACGCCCTTTGCTCACGTCGTAGGGGTCGCTGTAACCGATGGCCTCGGTTGGGCAGACCTTTCGGCACAGGTCGCAAAACGTACACGCACCCTCATCAAAGGTGATTTGAGGCGTACGCAGGGCAAACAGCCCCGCAGCCAGCGGTACGGGCTCCAACACATCAGTTGGACAGGCGCTCACGCAGCGATAGCATCGAATACACCGCGCCAAAAACTCGTCCTCTTGTACCGAGCCCGGCGGCCTGAGAATATCTTTGCGAACGAGCAGAGGCTTGGCAAAAAATCCTGCCAGAGAAAGACCGGCGGTCAAACCTGCCGCAATCACAACCCTCCTGGTAAAAGATTTGTGCCCCACGCTTTCATGAGTATGTTCCTCATCCATCGAAGGCCCTTCTGGTTGCGACCTGGCTTACCGTCTGGCTGAAAACTTGACTGGTGGCCTGCCCGACGCTCTGGTCGGTGACACGTTTGGCGCTCTGGCCGGTGGCGAGCCCGACAGCCTGGTCGGTGGCGAGCCCGACAACCTGGTTGGTGGCACGTTCGGCGCTCTGGTCGGTGGCACGTTCGGCGTGCAAGCCCTCCCTTTCCAGCAGCTCTTCGAGAAACTCGCAGTCGTCCTCAAGATAGCCCCACGTTATCAACAGCATGCCGGGATAAAAAGTATTTTTCGCGTAGCGTTTTGCCGTCTGTATCAAATCGGGAATCCAGTTGAGAAGGTGCTGTTCTATAAAATCTTTCTGCTCCATGATAAGAAGGGGAAAGGCTTCGTATCTTTTCTGCTCAATACAATCGCTGCTTCGACGCGCCATGTGCGCGAGAAACTCAAGTTCAAAAGAGAGGTGGTCCTCGGGTTCGCGCAGCTCAACATCAAGCTCAAAGCCGCAGCGCTGGTAGGTGGCCCGCACTTCATCTCTGGCATCCTGAAACATGAGTCGCTCTTCGCTCGTGAACACCGATTCATAGGGCACCGCGACCGAGCGAGTTTGCGTGTACACGCCGGCGGCTAAAAATATGCGCGCATATTCGGTCGCCAGTTGCACGCGCCTGTCAGCCTTTGAGAGCATAAAGAAATTCCTGATGGACCGAAGGCCGTTGGCGATATGAGGATTTCCATATTCTGTTGCCACCTCGACGGTCGCCAGGTGCTTTATCGCCTCATCGGAAAGCTCGCTAAAAAACACCTTCGCGAGAAACGAATACATGCTCTCTCTGTCCGCCATGAACTCGCGATAATCTTCATGGTAGTCCTCATGATAATCCTCAAAAGCCATCGCTTATCCTTTCGTAGGGACGCTCCATGGTGGGAGCATCGCGCGGTAAGGCAACGCCCCTGGGACAGTGGGGATGGGGACAAGAGTGGGACAGTGGGGACGGGGGCAACTGTCCCACAAAAACTCAAAAGCCGTCAGATTACCTGAAAGAAGTCAAGCAGGCCGCTCCCCAAAAGCCACATGAGACTCCGAAGCGCCACCGCGCCGACAAGGGCTCCCAGCAAGGCAACGCTGGCAAACAGATGATTATCCTTCCCCTTTCGCAAAGCGGCAATACAACAGATTGTCGCGATGAGCAAAGAGCCGAACAAAACAATTACCCAGGGCAAAACCGCATCGGTAACCGAGAACAATACGCTGCTCACATTGAGGCAATAGATGAGAACGGTAAGCAGAGAAAAGACACCCGCAACCAGAGCAATCCTCGTTGCCATCTGGGTATCAGAGGATTCGTTTTTCGCGAACGCCTTGATAAACAGATTCAGCGCCGCCCCCGCGCCGAGGACCGTGCCCAGATAAGCCAGGGGCAAGGCCAGGGTGTCCCACGCCGCTCGCGCGGGTATGATATAGGAAAACCCGCAGGCAAAGGCAAAGGCCAAGCCCAAAACAAGCCCAGCACCTGCAAAAACCTTACGTATCGTTGGTGAAACATCCCGCAAAGAAACGATGAGATAGATAAGAACGCACAGCCCCGTAAGCCCAATAAGCAAGGCCTCGATGAAGATTCCCGAAGTAGGATGATTGAGGGCCTCAAGAATACGTGACGGATGAGAAAGATGGGTCACGGACAATATGCCGCCGACGGCCAACAGCACCAGAGAAATTACCGATTCGAAAAGCTGTTTGCCGGTATCTCGACCAAGCAAAAACTCGAGTGCCGCCGAAGCGAACAAGCAGGCACCCACGCCGCCAATCGCGGAAAAGAAAACGAGACTCCATTGAATTTCCATCAGAGCTCACCACCTTTCCACTCAGCATATTTTGGTGAGAGAAGATAGGCGGTCTTTGGCTCATTGCCTACATCTGGCAGGTGATGAACGGCATCGCTTGCGGCCGCCGCGACGGCCTGCGAAGCCTCGGAGGTGGGGTCATCCAAATCCCCATAGTAGCGAGCCTTGCCGCAGCACACCTTAACGCAGGCGGGAAGTTCGCCCACGGCGGTCAGATGATTGCAGAGCGTGCACTTCTCAACCACCTTCTCCGTTTTGTTCCAATTGCGTACGCCATAGGGACAAGCCATCAAACAGTAGCGACAGCCGATACACTTGGACTTATCTATCTGCACAATATTCGTTTCCTCGTCACGAAAAGACGCGCCTGTGGGGCACACGGAAACACAGGGAGAGCCGGCGCATTGCTGACACATGGTAGGCAGCCAATAGGTACTAACGTCGGGGAAATCCCCAAAGGGCCCCACCTGGACAACCTTATTCCACATCTCACCAAGCGTTATATCGTTTTCCATTTTGCAGGCAACCTCGCAGGAATAACATCCAATGCACCTGTCGAGGTCAACCACTATTGCGTTATGCGCCATAGATGGCATCGCCTCCTCCTGTGTTTTCTGAAGCGTCGGGCAACCAAGGCGTAAATTCCTCCGCTTTAATCCACGCCCCTGGTGGGGGACCATCGGCCTTGGTTATCTTGATTTGAAAACCGCGCAGGGTGTACGTCCCGTACTCCGGATTAAACGGCGGGTCGCACTTCGTGAGCATGTTGACGTTAAACGCCTTCCAGGACTGCGACGGGTCATCGGAATCGAGAAGCTCGGGATTCCAGAATCGCTCCTGGTAGATGACCTTAGGTTGCACCGACAAGGTGACGCGCGTCCTGCCCTGCGTCTTGCCGCGGCGCGATTCGAGCCACAGCCAATCCCCATCCTCAACGCCAATCTCGCGGGCCGTATCGGGGTGCATCCATGTTTCGGGATAAGGACAGAGCTCACGGGTGTAGGGAACGTTGCGCAAGGTCCCATGATGATACATTGCCAGTCGCCCCTGGGTGAGCACGTAAGGATACTCCGTGTCGGTTAAAGGCGATTCTCCCGGCTCCTCATAATAGGGCAGCGGCTTATAATCGACCGAAGCAGGCGGAAGTTGCCCACTCCCATCAAGGGCACCGGTTCGCCCCAGCAGCACGTTACCATCAAAATAGGCTTCCGTGCGGCGCGAGGTCGTCTTAAATCCTATGGGGAGCCCCGTCTCATCGTCTATCTTCTGATACCGATAGTAGGGGTCATTTTGATACTGCTCCATGCTCATGAACTCAGAAGGAGCCTGGGCGTCAAAGGTTGTCCAATCCCAATCGTCTTTACCGTAATACTCATGCCCAATGGTATAACCGACAAAATCCTTGTACTCGTCGTAGTTACGCCAATAGGCACCGTATCGCTTCCCCGCGATTTCGGGGTCGATTGACATGGCAAAGCGCTCGTGGCCCCGCTCGGCCATCGCAAAGGCAAGCCACGACCATATCATGCACTCGTCCACCGCTTCATAAAGCTGGGTTATGCTCCTGCGTATGCCGTACACGTTGCAACGGTCCTGCGCGTACGAGGTCTCCAGCCACTCGGCGGTCGGCAATATGATGTCGGCAAATTCCACGCTCATGGAAGTCGGATACATATACATATGCACGATGAAGTCGAGCCCCTTCATGGCCTCCGCAAAACCGGAAGCGTCGCCCACCATCGCGAGCTTGTTGCCGCTTCGCTCAATCCAGAGCTTGGGCCTGTAGGGAACTCCCGTTTTCACCGCTTCGACTACGGTGGGGATGTGAGAGGCAAGCCAATGTCCCAGCCCTTTGTGCTCGATATAGCCCAGCCGGGCAGCGACCTCTTCTTCGGGTACGGATAGCGGATGCGGGCCAAACAGTCCAAAGGGGAGCACCTGATAATTACAGGGAACCGCAGGGGCTCTGTCTTGCACAATGGCACCGGGGGACTGTATGTTTCCCATCAAAATGTCGAGAATAGTGATGGCCTGGGGAGCTTGAGCCGCACCGCGATTCTGGTCGGTAGCGACCCCGAGAGAGATGCCGGCGTTGGGAGAGGCTTCAACGTAGAGCTTGATTGCCTCTTCGATTTTGTCCGCCTCGACCCAGCAGGTTTCAGCGGCTTTCTCAATCGACCACTCGGCGACGGCCTCCTTTAACTTCCTGAAGGCGGTCTTAGTTGTTGTGCCGTCGACCTCAAAAGTGCCATCGAGCACCGGGCTCAACGAGGGGTCAAACGGATACGGCATCGGCTGGGGGCTGTTGGTGTTTGCGTCCCAGACCACGTAGTCGCTTTTTTCTCCTATGCCCAATTCATCGGCCCGATAGGTGATTGAGGTCTCCTCATTTACCAGGAAGGGAAGGTTGCTCCACTCCAGAACAAACTCTTTATTGTAGAGCTCTTCTGTCACGATGTAGTTAATCCAGGCAAGGGCCAAAGCGACGTCTGTTGCGGGGCGAAGGGGCAGCCAAACGTCCGCGCGAGCCGCGTCAGGCGTCATGCGTGGGTCGATGACCACGGTTTTCATGCCCGCCGCCCGGGCGTGAGTCATGACCTGCCCGATGGAACCGGTCCCCGAATAGCTCGGTGCCGTCCCCCAGCAGACGTAACATTTGGTAGGATGGTCGGCCATGAAGGGCTCGGTGACCGTTCCATCCGCAAACGATGTGTCGGCCGTCCCGTTCATGGCGGGCATGGTGTGATTTCTCGGCAGATAGCATTGCGCGCAACCCGGCTCAAAGAAATTGCCACCACCCCAAACGCCTAAGAAGCGATGTGGTGAGAAGAACTGAGGGTTGCCTCCGCCACCCGTTGAGCACATGAGGCTTTTGGGGCCTTCTTTTTGGTAGTACTCCCAAAGCACATCGGCTATCGTGTTGATGGCGTCTTCCCACGATATTCGCTCCCACTCATTGGTGCCTCGCTCGCCCACCCTTTTCATCGGATATTTCATGCGGCAGGGGTTATAGAGCGCCTGAATCCCCGAGAGCCCTTTTGCGCACAGCGCTCCGTTGCTCTGAGGGTCCGCGGGGTCACCTTCGAGCTTGATAACGCGTCCATCCTGAACATGCGCTATGGCTCCACAATTGTTAAGACAGGCTCGACACATGGTCTGTATCTTCTCAACAATCCCCGTCTGCTCCGCCGCCGAAGCGACTTGCACGCTTTTCAGGTTGTTACCCAAAGAGCTTGCAAGTACACCAGCCGCCCCCGCAAACGCCCCAACTTTCAAAAACGTGCGTCGTGATAATTGAAAATCAGTCACAATACCTCCATTCCAGTGAAACTCAAAACCGTTCTGACACTACTACTCCTACTCGATGACGCCTGTCTCAACCACCGCCTTTCCGGCCTCCGTTGTAACCCACTTTGAATCCCAGACAAGAGCGCCCGCGCCCTCCAGGCGGTCGAGAAAATAATTGATGTAGAGCGTTTTGACCCCTCGTTTGGGGTCAGGTTGCAACACGGGTTCATCTTTAAGCAGGTCCTGTAGCTGAAACCGACTGCAGCCTTCTTTTACGCAAGACTTGAGCAGCGTATGATAGATGGTTTGGTGCTCGAGCTCGGCAGCTATGAGGTCGCAGATGAGTTTTTGTGAATCAAAACGGTCACGGATGGCCTTCCCGGCTTCGGTTATCGTCAGTTCCTGACGCACGTCAGAGGTACTGCTCAGGCTCTGGTTTTCGGTTTCGGTTTCGTTTTCGGAGCTCGCCTTGCTCAAGTCGTCGATGGAGCCCTCATAGGCCACGCCATCGACAAACACCGTCTCACAGAGGCCGCCTCGTCGTATGAGGATGTCTATCAGCGTATCGGTGTC
The DNA here is from genome assembly GCA_031263665.1 of Coriobacteriales bacterium. GTDB lineage: Bacteria > Actinomycetota > Coriobacteriia > Coriobacteriales > UBA8131 > JAITEK01. The sequence continues at coordinate 2,060 of JAISFJ010000091.1, read as the reverse complement.
CTGCAAAAGGGATTTTTTCTTGAGTTCAGCGTTGAGTTCAGCGTTGGCCGCCTCCCAGAGCGCCTGCCTGTCCGTTGCGCCTTCTCTTTCGGCGATTTTTAGTATGACAAGCAACGGAGCTTTCAACAGGGGGTTGCGAAGTATCGTCTCTTCTAAAGCAAGAGTGTTTGCGCTCGTCTGTTCATTGGTCGATGCATTGGTTGATGTATTGGTTGATGCCATAACACTGCCTTCCTTGCCGTAAACGCGTCCGAGCAAAACATAGATTCCGCCCGGATTCGTCGCAACGTTCAAGTTGTACTAAAGTGAATGGAAGGAAGAGATAGCTACCACAAATTGAACTAGGCAGTAAGGGGTGGAGAAAATTTAAGCAATCTACCTGCTGCTTTGCTGAATATTTCCGTCATTTTTAGCTTTACTGGGAATCCAGCGAATCGCGCGCCCTTTGCGCGACTTCGCAACCGGTAGCTATCGGTCGCGCTCACCAGTCGTGTGTCGCACGCAGTATGTTTGCTCCAAAGGTAAGCACAAGGCGTGCTCTCTATAAATTGCCCACTACCGTGGGCAAGGATGCACGAGCACTCTGCTCAATAGGTGACAGATTATACGTCCCCCCTGTCACCCTGTCACCCTTAGTGTGACTGTTGTTGTAGATATTCGTGCATGAAGGGAAGAGCAAACGCAAGATTTCCATATGACGAACTGTAAATGACTCCGGCGTCAATCAGACGCTGACGGTATCGCGACGCGGTTCCCGATTTCATATTAAGACGAGCCGTCAAGTCACCAAACTTGCTTTCCCGCTCGTCCTTTGCCATGGCAACAAGAAATTCTCGGTCGCGAGCTGAAAGGTTATGAAAAACCAGGTCATGGATATTCTGAAAGAGCTCCACTCTCGCATAATTGACTGCCTGGTCTACCGTATTGATGTCAATGCGCTTCTTATCAGCCTTCCATATAAAATAGCCTAAAAGTTGCAACAGGTAGGGATACCCCTCAGTAGCGACTGCGGCTTTGTTAAGCGCCTTGGCAGAAAAGCTCATCCCACCCGTCTTAAATTCACTGACATATGCGGCCTTTACAAGCTCCCTATTGATGTTTTTCAGGTATACTCTATGCGCCCTGCGCAAAAACGTGAGAATTCTGTCATTTAACATGTCGTGAATTGCATCCGGGAGACCCGCCATCAAGAGAGCGACATCTTTGTTCTCGCGTACAAGATGCTGGTATGTGACTGCGAATTCTTGCATATCCTGTGTTTTATTATGAACTTCATCGATAAGAAAAACCGTGGTTATGTTCTTCTTCATTAATTCGTCGAGCATCTTTGTTATGGCGTATCTGAACCCATGAGTTGTGGCGCTTTCTTTCCGCGTAAGGCCAAACGAAAATCCCAGCGCCCCAACAGCAAAACTGTCTATGCCGTCTTTCCAGTCGCTCAACCATTTGCCGCCACTGCGGATACATTCATCGATGATTGAAACCAGCATTCCATCACGTGAGGTTACATCAACAACAAGATAGCGATTTTTGTCCAGCATCTCTCGTACCGCAGAAAGAGTTGCCGTCTTGCCTGACCCACGGATTCCCGTGATGATGGTGTTTTGATGCAAATCATCCTTATCGGCCAGTCCCTGTACAAAATCCTCGATGATACCATCGCGCCCAACAAACAGATGGGGACGACTACCAAACTTTGGACTAAAAGGGTTTTTCTTTTTCTTGGTCACATCCTTGCCTTTCATGAGATTTCAGAACTGTGCAGAGGTTTTCAGAGGTTTTCAGAGGTTTTCAGAGGTTTTCAGAGCTGTGCAGAGGTTTTCAGAGGTTTAATAGTATGGCAGCTAACCCAACCCATTGCAAGAAAAAACCAGCCAGGGGTGTCGTGTGTCGCACGCAGTAGATGGGAGGCGGGGGCAACTGTCCCACTCGCTGCCTCACTTGCCCCCGTCCCCCACTGTCCCACTCGCCACTCACAGGTTAAGACAATCCCGCCGCCTTCCTGAGTATGCGGACGACATCGGCCATCGTGAGGTAGCCGTCATTGTCCATGTCGGCTG
>JAISFJ010000027.1 GCA_031263665.1 Coriobacteriales bacterium | reverse complement strand
AGCCGAGCGCAATGACAGAGAGGTTGCCGCGCTCGCTCGACGAAAGATTGCGCCTGGACAAAAGGGCCGGGGCAAAGTGTCATACTGCCCCTTGTCCCACTGCGGTCTTACCCACTTTCCCACCCTTTCCCACGATGTCTTCGGAATACTTAAGATTGTGGGCAACTTGGGGCTGGGGATTTGATAAACTTAGTTCCCAGTGGTTTTCCGCTGGATGAAAGGTTGAATCGTTCGTGTTCGGCGTACTTGCTGCCATCGTCTTTTGTGTGGTCATTCCGTTCGTCGTAATGGCCATGTTGGCGCCCTCACTCGACAAAACAGCTCCCAAAACCGGCAATTTTCGCGGTGTTCAGGTATACAACGGACTGGGTATTGTCTGGTTTGTCTGGCTCATTTCGTTTTGGGCGGGGGCTCACCTTTTGGTGACGCTGCATATTCAACAACCAGCTTGGATACACTATCTGATTCACCTGTTTCCGGTTCTCGCGGGGTCGTGCGCGTTTGGGTTGTTTGATGACTGGGCGGGCTGCAATGTAATCAAGGGCTTTAAGGGTCATCTCAAGGCACTCGCTCATGGTCAGCTCACCACCGGCGGGCTTAAGTTTTTGGGCATAGGCTTCCTCAGTCTGTTTTTGGCGCTCTCGCTGTACTACCATGGCGCGGACACGATTTTGCGCGTCGTACTTGTGACCTGCGTTATCGCGCTGAGTGCCAATCTGATGAACCTTTTTGACCTGCGTCCGGGTCGCGCGCAAAAGATGTATCTGCTCGGTCTCGTGGTGGCGCTCGTGCTCATCGTCGTGTTTGGGTTGGTTGAGCTCAAAGGGTGGGACCTCGCGGCTTTAGCGCTTGCCGGGCTTGGACCGCTGTTGGCGGTGTGGCGCTTTGACCTTGGTGAAAGAGGCATGATTGGTGACGCGGGAGCAAACTCCATGGGCGCCTTTTTGGGTTTTCTTTACGCAACCGCCCTTCCTGTTTGGGCGCTTGTTCTTGCGGTGGCCGTGTTGGCTGTTGTCAATCTTTTAAGTGAGCGTGTCTCGTTCTCAAAGATAATCGAGGCCAATGCCATCCTTTCTTCCTTAGACGCGTGGGGGAGAAAGAAGGAGCCGGGCATCGCAATCGCTGCGCCCGTGTGCGCTCAAGACACCCCCACGGCAGACAACGCGTCCGTGAACACCGCGGGCCCCAATAACAAGGAGAGAGCCGGCGCGGACGAAAACGACGAAAACGACAAGAACGACGAGAACAGCAAAGACAGTCAAATCAGCAAGGGTGGCAAGGACAGCAAGGAAGTAGGCAAGTAGTATGGCAAAGCACATTTTTGTGACCGGTGGTGTTGTGTCTTCATTGGGAAAGGGCATCACCGCGTCATCGTTGGGTCAACTTCTCAAGGCGCGTGGTTACAAGGTGACCATGCAGAAAGCGGACCCCTATCTCAACGTCGACCCCGGTACGATGAGCCCCTTTCAGCACGGGGAGGTTTTTGTCACCGATGATGGGCATGAGGGAGACCTCGACTTAGGCCACTACGAACGCTTCATCGATGAGAATCTTTCGCGTGAATCCAACTTCACGGCCGGCTCCATCTATCAATCGCTCATCTCGCGCGAACGCCGCGGCGACTTTTTGGGCGGCACGGTGCAGGTCATCCCGCATATGACCAACGCGATTAAAGACCGCCTCACCCGCATTGCCGACCAATCCAACGCCGACATTGTCATCACCGAGATTGGCGGTACGATAGGCGACATTGAGTCGCTGCCCTTCATTGAGGCGGCTCGCCAGTTTAAGATGTCCAAGCCGCTTGGCGATGTGCTTTTTATTCACGTGACCCTCGTGCCCTATATCGCCGCGGCGCATGAGGTTAAGACCAAGCCCACACAGCACTCGGTCAAAGAACTGCGCTCCATCGGCGTGCAGCCCGATTTTATCGTCTGTCGCAGCGACCACAACCTGTCCGATAAAGTGCGAGATAAAATAGCACTATTTTGTGACGTAAAAATCGACAATGTCATCAACTGCATTGACGCCGAAAGCATCTATCAGGTGCCGCTTAATCTGTATACGCAGGACTTTGATACCAAGGTGCTGGCGGCACTTTTGCTCGAACCCGCCGACATCGACCTTCGCGACTGGAAGGTTTACGTTGAGAAGATGAGTCGCCTCAAAGGTGAGGTCAGCATCGCGGTTGTGGGCAAGTATGTCTCCTTGCCCGACGCGTATCTGAGCATCATCGAGGCGCTCGGCCACGCCGGTGTTTTTCACGGGCGCAAGGTCAACGTGCATCTCATCGACGGCGAGACCCTCAGGGAGGACGGCGTCGCAAACGTGCTCGGCTCGATGGATGGCATCTTAGTACCGGGCGGCTTTGGCATCCGTGCCTTTGAAGGAAAAATCGCCGCGGTGCAGTATGCCCGTGAGAACAATATCCCCTTTCTCGGCATCTGCCTGGGGCTTCACGCGGCGGTTTGCGAATTTGCCCGCAATGTTGCCGGTATGGAAAACGCAAATTCGGCGGAGTTTGAAAACGAGGTGCCCTACTCGCTCAATTACCCCGTCATCGACCTCATGCCCGAGCAAGAAGATATTGATGACCTCGGCGGCACTATGAGGCTGGGGGCATATCCCTGTAAAGTCATGGCTCAGACTCACGCGCTTGACGCCTATGGGGAGCCCATCATCTACGAGCGGCATCGTCACCGCTATGAGGTCAACAACATTTTCCGCGACCGTTTGGCGGAGGCGGGACTCGTGATAAGCGGCGTTTCGCCCGATTCGCGACTCGTTGAGATGATTGAGCTGAGCGACCATCCCTGGTTTGTCGCCAGTCAGGGCCATCCCGAGTTTAAGAGTCGCCCAACGCGGCCGCACCCTCTGTTTCGCGAGCTGGTGCGCGCGGCCATCACCTCGCGCGGTAAGCGTGACGAGCAGCAAAAGGCGCAGACGAGATGAACGCCGCGCGACTGCTCAACACCTTTTTAGACCTCGTGCGTATCGACTCGTTGAGCCTGAAGGAAAAAGACGTCGCCGCGTATTGCAAACGGGCGCTCGGACAGGCGGGTTGTACGGTGCGCTTTGACGATTCGCAAAAGCGGACGGGCTCAAACACGGGCAACTTGATTGCGACCCTGCCCGCCTCTGGTGCTACTGGGGCCGCCGCCGGTGTCGCTGCCGCCAGTGCCGGCAAGGCCACCGGTGCCGCCAAGGCCGCCGGTGCCGCCCCCGCCCTCGACGTCCCCTTCGCCCCCGCCCTCGACGCCGCCCCCGCCTCCGCCGCCCCCTCGAGCGCCCCCTCCACCGCACCCTCCTCCACCTGCTATTTCTCCGCCCACATGGACACGGTTGGTCCCGGGGAGGGCATCGAGCCGGTCATCGCTGACGGAATCATCACTTCCTCGTCAAACACCGTCTTGGGAGGCGATGACAAAGTTGGGCTCGCTGCCATCATTGAGCTCGTGCGGACGCTGGCCGAAAACGATGAGCCCCACCCCGAGATAGGCGTGCTGTTCACGGTGGCGGAAGAAATTGGGTTGCGCGGCGCTCACGCTATGGATTCAGGCGGCTTTCACGGAAAGCCCTGCTTTGTTCTCGACGCGGACGGCAAGCCAGGGGTGGTCATCATCGGCGCGCCTTTTCACTATCTGTTTACCGCGACGTTTTCTGGGAGGGCGGCGCACGCGGGCATCGCTCCCGAGAAGGGGGTTTCTGCAATCGCGCTGGCGGCACAGGCTGTCTGCGCGATGCGACTGGGGCGCCTCGACGAGAATACGACGGCAAACGTGGGGACCATCTCCGGCGGCGACGCCTTTAATGTTGTTCCGAGCACGTGCGTGGTAACCGGTGAGTTTCGCGCGATGGACAAACAACGCATAGCCGAGGTAAAGGCGCAGATGACCTCCGCTTTGGAAGACGCCGTTTTGGGTACGGAAGGCAGCGTGACCATCGAGTGGGAGGAGGAATATCGCGGTTTCAGGCTTTCCGAGGATGATTCGCTCGTGCGCTCCGTACTCGACGCGGCAACCGCGCTCGGCTTGCCCGCGCACGCCTTGCTCACCTGTGGCGGCTCGGATGCCAATGTTTTTGCCGACAAGGGCTTAAAGCCACTCGTTTTAGGTACGGGCATGACCGACGTACACGGTACGGACGAGTCACTGGCGGTCGAGGATATGAACAACCTCGCTCGACTCTGCATTGCCATCGCCTACGCCGCTCGATGATGCTATACTGAGCAGGGGCTTTGTCGTGAGGCGTTCAATGGGGCTTACGCGCCATACTGGTGGCTGGCGTACGGAATAGGCCAGTACCTCTCCAGGAAAATGACGCGAGAGAATCGGGGATAAAGATGGCCACGAATGTCGGGGACAACGCTCTTAAAATAGCACTGTGTGAGGACACCTCCGTTGATACCGACCTGCTCACCGCGCTTATCGATATGAGTGCGGTTCCTTATACGTTGGACAGTTTTTCATCCGGCGAGGCCCTTCTCGAAGTCTTTGAGAAGGATAAGTACGACCTCATCTTTCTCGATGTCTACATGGGTGAGCTTACCGGGGTTCAGACGGCAGAGCACATTCGCGACATAGACACGCAGGTTGTCATCGTGTTTACGACCACCAGCGACGATTTTACGCGCGAGGGCTATCGCTTAAACGCCTACAAGTACCTGCTCAAACCCGTGGTTGAAGAGGACGTCGTCGACGCGCTCGAACTCGCGACGCTCAAACGCGACAAGGCGCAGGGAGCGACCCTTGCCATCGTTACCGATAATGTTCCGGTTGTTATTCCTCTCAACGACATAATCTTCATAGAGTCGAGTAATCGCAAATCACTCGTCT
>JAISFJ010000202.1 GCA_031263665.1 Coriobacteriales bacterium | reverse complement strand
CCCTTAGCGCTTTTCGGTGCGTACGGATAAGACGATGCCTTCGGGGCCGTTGCCCATCGACTCGTCGTAGAGAAGATAGTTGTTTTTGCCGTTTTCTTTTGCCTGATACATCGCAATGTCAGCGAGTCGAATTAGCTCGTTGTAGTTGGTTGTCTGGCTCGGGAACAAGGCTCCACCGATGCTTAACCCAACTCCAAAGTCCTGTATGAACGGCTGGAACTCCGGATTTACGGCAAAATCATCAAGCAGGGTGCGCGCCCATTGTTCGAGTTCTTCTGGATTCGTTATATTCGGAATGATTTGCAGAAATTCGTCCCCACCAATCCGAGCCGTCATGCACTCGATGCTACCCTCGTTGGTGCACGCGTCGGTGTATGATGACAGGAACTGAGAGATAACGCGCAAAAGGTCATCGCCGCGTTCGTGTCCGGCTATGTCATTGACCTGCTTAAAATTATCGAGGTCGACAAACAGGAGGGCAAAGAAGGTCTCGTCATCGTTGCGGCGCACTTTGTTCCACTGCGCGAGATAGGTAAACAAATAGTAGCGGTTGTAGAGCTTGGTAATGGCATCGTGATTGGCGATGTAAAGCAGGTTATCCTGCATCCGCTGGTTTCGATGCAGGAGCATGATGAGAAGCCCCAAAAGCAAGGCCATGGTGACGAGCATGACGATGAGAAGTAAAACAGCGTCCAAGGTAGCGGTTTGTTTGCTCCGCTCGATGTAGGTGTCCTCAACATCCGTGCTGACAATGCCGACAATTTCACCCTCGTAGAACAAAGGAATCGCTCCCGTGTTATAACTGCCCCATTCGTCCTCGACATTCATGATGTCAGCCGAAAGCCCGCCGGCAAAGGCGTCCTCATGTACCGGCGCGAGTTCGTACTCATCAAACATGGGGCTTTCCGGTGTGCCCGTTTCCTCGTCGGTGTCAAAGATGAAATAGTACTTTCCATCAATTTCTTTGAGGGCGTAAATATAGGTGGCGCCGACCTCGTTTTTCAGCTCGCGGAGCTTTTCTATCGTCTCGTCAAATCTCGGTTGATTGGCCTGAATGTCGGCCTCGCTATCGATGGACAAAAACAGCTCCATGTCTATATCGTCACGAGCCGCAAAGCAGACGGCGAGCAGTTCCGACTTGACGCTCTCTTCGAGGATGGCATTCAGTTTGTTGTTATTGCGAATGGTGAGCCCAATGGTTGCCGCGAGTACCAGTGCTAAAAGGACAGAAACTACCAGGATGGCGTTTTGGCGGAAGCGCTCGGTTTTGACGCCCGGCACTAATTTGCTTTTCTTAGTCTTCGTTTTTGGCACGTGCTTCCCCTTGCCTTTTGCTCCACAACCACACTCCAGAGCCCCGTTTTCATAGTGTCGTGAACAAAAACGGACATCTCATGCCTACTATTATACTGAGGACGAATCGTTTTCTGGCCGATAATAGCAAGAAAGTGAAAGATTATCGGTCGCTCTCACTCTTGGCTCCGCCTGTGCCCCCGCTCTCGGCCCCGTCCTCGCCTTCACCCTCGGTCTCGCCTGTGCCCCCATCCTCGTCTTTGTTCATCTCGTCTTCATCCAGCAAGAAGGCTGCGCCTTCGACTTCGGTGAACAGGCAGGCGCCAGCCGGGCAGGCCTGCAGACAGGCGCTACAGGCTACGCAGTACAAGGCGTCGACACGCACCGCACGAAAAGCTTTGGATGCGGATGACTCCGCGCTGGCATCCGCCTCTTTATCGGACGGGGGCAGCGGGTCCGACGAATCCGTCGGGTCCGACGAATCTGCCGGATCCAACGAATCTGCCGGGTCCAACGAATCCACCTCAACAAACTTCCGCGCTCTGACCGGGCATACTTCGATACAGTCGCCGCAAAGGGTGCAGCGTTCGTCGTCGGTCGCGCTGACAGCAACCTTTACCTCCGAGGCCCAAATGTCGTTTCGCCCGAGCGCCTCGACGAGGATATAGCGAGTTGGAACCTCTATGGGGTTTTTGTTGCCGGGCCTCCCCTTTTTGATGTCTGCGGAAAGGCGGGTTCGCTCAAAAGTCTTTTTTCTCTCACGCTGCAGCCGCACTTCTTCAATCGCCCGATTTCCCACCTCGGCGTTTTCGCTCCACGTCTGCTTGAGCTCCTGCAAAAAACCCGTGAAGGCACCGCGTCGGTCAACTTGAGTTTCGCTTGCAAGATAGGCCCGAACGTTGGCCTTTCTGGTTTGCGGCAGCTCGTTTGCGCAGGTGATGACTCCGACGTATCGGTGGGCCCATCGCTCCGCGCTCTCAATCGCCGCGCTGAACAGGTCTTCAATGTTGCTCTTGGCGTTCACCGGACATTCGGCGCATTGCCCGGGGGGTAAAAAGACGCTTACCTCTTCGAGTTTTGAGACCCCGATTTCATTGAGAAGGGCAAACCACAGCTCTTTGGTGAGCATACCGAGGCAGGGAACCTTTTGCAAATGCTCGCTTGCGCAGGCTTCTTCGATGAGCCGCAGCGCCTCGGTGGCAGCCTCAGGCTCATCGCATCTCGTCTCAAGTCGTAAAAGCCCCATCGTACGCTCGCAACCTAACACCAGGTGATTGATGCGTAGGCTCGCCTGGAGCGCGAGCCTGATAACCGACTGAAGGGTTTTGGACGAGGCGGCCAGTGCGTTGAGAGGACAGATGCCGACGCAGGCCGCGCATTTGATGCAGGTGGAGGTGATGCGCGGTCGTCCTTCGACCTTTGTCTCGAGGGCGCCAACGGGGCAAAACTCCGCACAGATGGTGCAGGCGGTAGGCTTTTTTGCGCACCGGAGACACTGGCTTGTCAGCGCGAGAACGTTCCCGCTCCCAAATTCGGTGAGTCCGGGATTATCCGCTTTCATGATTTCGGGAGTCAACACAGAAGTATCCATACCAACCAGTATACTACCTCTTTAAGCAGCCCGCGCCCATTTGCCCGGATTCCCCGTTTATCGATGTTGCACCAAGTCCCCTTACGTCCCCCTGGCACGTAAATTGCTCACTATCGTGGGCAAGACCACACAACTGCTCCCACTCTGACAGGGAGTTCAAAAAAGTTCTAGGGAAGCACTGATTAAATCATGTCACGCCACCGACGGCTTGTAAAGGCACGCTTCGCTCTTCGGCCTTGACAAGCCTCGCCAGCAAGGTATAAAAATCATACCTTGCCGGGGCCAACAGCATTTAATCAGCACTCCCCTAGACATTTCTAGACATTTTTCTTGGGGAGTGTTACAATTTATTGAATCGTAACATTATTGGAGCGGCCGTAGAGGTCGTGTGGAGGAAGGAAACGTAATGGG
>JAISFJ010000195.1 GCA_031263665.1 Coriobacteriales bacterium | reverse complement strand
TGTCCTCATTATGGACCCCAATGAAAAGCTACGAGCCAACCGCCTGCGCCTGCTCAACCGCTTCGTAGCAGTATTTTCCGACGTAGCCGACTTTGGCAAACTGGCAGGGTAGCGTTTTGAGTCGTCGTGACCGTAGCAGCATGCCCTTGTCGCGCGATACGATGAGGGCTTTTTACCGCGAGCTTTGTGGGGTGCAAAGAGGATTGTGACAATGCGGAGGGAAATGGTGGGAAGATGAAAAAATTGGGTGGGTCGGCAACAACTGAGTCGCCTGCGACACCACAGATGGCCGAGCCGGCAACTGAGCCAGCGTCCGAGCCAGTAACTGAGCAAGCGTTTAAGCCGGCGTCCGGACCAGCAGTTAAATCGGCTATCCCGGCGGTGCTGATGCTTGAGGATGGCACGTCTTTCGTCGGCATAAGCTGCGGCGCTGAGGGCGAGGCTACGGGCGAGATATGCTTTAACACCTCGATGGTTGGTTATCTTGAGGTGCTCAGCGACCCAAGCTATGCGGGGCAGATAATCACGATGACCTATCCGCAGATTGGCAACTACGGCGTGGCGCGCGCCGACCTGCAACGCGATACGCTTGCCTTACGCGGACTCGTGGTGCGCGATATGTGTCGGGAGCCTTCAAATTTTCGTTCCGAGTGTTCGCTGCCGGACTTTCTTACCGAGCAGGGCGTTATTGCGATAGAGGGCATCGACACCCGCAGACTTACGCGCCATGTTCGCGATAACGGGGCCATGCGAGCCGTCATCTCGACCACCGACCTCAACGAGCGTTCTCTGCTCGCTAAGGCCTGTGCCGCACCGTCTATCGTCGCGCTTAACCTTGCGCAAACGGTGAGTGTACGCGAGCCCTACCGCTATGTCGCCGACGATGAGGCCTATGATTTTCTGCTCAAAGAAGCCCCCGCGCCGCGCTATCACGTTGTCGCCTATGACTGTGGCGCAAAACGGGGGATACTTCGCAACCTGCACCGCACCGGATGTCGCGTAACCGTTGTGCCTTGGGATACGCCGGCCGCCGATGTGCTGGCGCTGGGGCCGGACGGCGTGTTTTTCTCTAACGGCCCCGGTGACCCCGAACCCGTTAAAAAGACAGCGGCGGCGGCGAGAGAACTCATTGGTAAGCTGCCGTTGTTTGGCATCTGCCTTGGCCATCAAATCATCGCGCTTGGCGCTGGTGCGCGGGCCGAGAAGCTCAAGTTTGGTCATCGCGGCGCAAACCATCCGGTCATGAACCTGCGTACCCACCGCGTGGAGATAACCGCCCAAAACCATGGCTTTGGCATCGTGTTTCCAACGCTTGGGCCGCTTGTTCCCGAGGCGAGTGGCGGCGTCGCTGAACACGCCGATGACCTGCGTTTTTGGGTGGAGTGCAACATCGCCCCTGTCGCGCTCAACAAGGAGTTTGGTCGCGTACAGCTCACGCACGTCAACCTCAACGATGGGACGGCGGAGGGCCTCGCTTTCCTCGACCATCCGGCATTTTGCGTACAATATCACCCCGAGGCGAGCCCCGGACCCACCGACGCGCACTATCTTTTTACGGCCTTTGCGCGACTCATGGATGGGCGCACGGACCATCTTGACATCGACATATCGAGCGACCGGCTCGCGGAGTGGAGGTAGCCATGCCGAGGCGAGAGGACATCTCACGGATACTGGTTATCGGCTCGGGGCCCATCGTCATTGGGCAGGCGTGCGAGTTTGATTATTCGGGTGCGCAGGCCTGCAAGGTGTTGTTGGAAGACGGCTTTGAGGTCATCCTCGTTAACTCCAACCCGGCGACCATCATGACCGACCCCAAGATGGCAACACGCACCTATGTTGAACCCATCACGGCCGACAGCGTACGGCGCATCATCGAGCGGGAGCGCCCCGACGCGCTGCTGCCAACGCTCGGGGGGCAGACGGGCCTTAACTGCGCTGTCGAGCTCGCTCGCTCAGGAATACTTGACGAGTACGGTGTTGAGATGATTGGCTGCGACCTCGCGGCAATCGAGCGCGGTGAAGACCGCAGACTCTTTGCCGAAGCGATGGCGGAAATTGGACTCGAATGTGCGCGCTCAGGTTACGCCTATAATGTCACAGACGCCGAGGAACTCGCTTTAGAGCTGGGGTTTCCGCTGGTGTTGCGCCCGTCATACACGCTCGGCGGCGCGGGCGGCGGCATCGCTTATACCCTGGCCGAACTTCGTACGATAGTCGCGCAAGGACTCGACCTCTCCCCAGCCAATGAGGTGCTCGTCGAAGAAAGCATACTCGGTTGGAAAGAATATGAGATGGAGGTGATGCGCGACGGCAAGGGCAACGGTATCATCGTCTGCTCCATCGAAAACGTGGATGCGATGGGTGTGCACACCGGCGACAGCATCACGGTGGCGCCCGCGATGACGCTTTCGGACATCGAGTACCAGCGTATGCGCATCGCCTCGCTTGCCATTCTCGAAAAAATTGGTGTTGAGACCGGCGGCTCCAACGTGCAGTTTGCCGTAAACCCCGAAAACGGGCGCATGGTCGTCATCGAGATGAACCCGCGCGTCTCGCGTTCTTCGGCGCTTGCGTCAAAGGCGACGGGTTTTCCCATCGCGAAGTTTGCTGCCAAGCTGGCTGTCGGCTACACCCTCGATGAGATGCTCAACGACATCACCAAGGCAACACCGGCCTGCTTTGAGCCGAGCATCGATTACGTGGTTGTTAAAGTTCCGCGCTTCGCCTTTGAGAAGTTTGAGGGCACCGATACCACGCTGACGACCCGCATGAAGGCCGTCGGTGAGGTCATGGCCATCGGGCGCACCTTTGAAGAGGCGCTCGGCAAGGCCACACGTTCGCTGGAAAACGGCCGAGCGGGGCTTGGTTTTGATGGTAAGGAGCAGTTTGACGAGCAACGCTTCACGCAGATGGTGGGCGTGCCAACCGAGCAACGTCTGTTTTATATCGCTGAGGCGCTGCGTCGTGGTTGGAGCATAGCCGATGTCGCCGAGGCGTCGCGCATCGACCCCTGGTTTCTTTATCGAATAGCCGCCGTCGTCAACGTTGCGCAGAGACTTGAGGGGCGTGCGCTTGTAAGCCTGAGTGTCACAGAGCTGCGCGAGGCCAAGCGCTTTGGGCTCTCAGATGAGCAAATCGCGCACCTGACCGTGGCCGGCACCGCTACCCACCCCACCGAACTGGAGGTGCGCGCGCGCCGCAGAGAGCTCGGCGTGCTTCCCACCTTTAAGACCGTGGACACCTGCGCCGCAGAATTTGTTAGCGAAACAAGCTATTACTACAAGACCTACGAGGAAACAGGTGAGGTGCGTCTTGCCACAAAGCCGCGCGCAATGATTCTCGGCGCCGGACCCAACCGCATCGGGCAGGGCATAGAGTTCGATTACTGCTGCGTACATGCGAGTTATGCCCTGGCAAAGGCGGGTTTTGAGACCGTCATGGTCAACTGCAACCCCGAGACTGTCTCAACAGACTACGACACTTCCGACCGTCTGTACTTTGAGCCGCTCACCTATGAGGACGTCATGGACATCGTTGATGCGGAACAACCCGCAGGCGTCGTCGTCACCTTAGGCGGTCAGACTCCCTTAAAGCTCGCCTGGTCGCTTGAGGCGGCAGGGGTCAACATCATGGGGACCAAACCCGAGGCCATCGACCTCGCCGAGGACCGGGAGCGTTTCGCGCACCTGCTCGACGAACTGGACATCGACTATCCCGAGGCCGACACCGCCACCTCGCCCGACGAGGCTTTTGAAGTCGCCGAAAAGCTGGGATTTCCTTTGCTCGTACGCCCAAGCTACGTGCTCGGCGGGCGCGGCATGGTCATCGCCTACAACACCCAATACCTCGAAAAATACATGCTTGAGGCGGCAAAAGTCACGCCCGACCACCCCGTCTATCTCGACCACTTTCTCGAAGGAGCGATAGAGGTGGACGTGGACGCGCTTTGCGATGGTACGGAGGTCTACATCGGCGGCTTGCTCGAGCATATCGAGGAAGCCGGCATCCACAGCGGCGATTCGAGCTGCTGCACCCCTCCGTTCTCGCTTTCCGAAAGCACCATCGCCACGCTGCGCGACTACACAAAAAAACTTGCCCTGGCCGTGGGAGTATGCGGACTCGTCAACATCCAATACGCCGTTAAAGACGCGAACGTCTACGTGATAGAGGTCAATCCGCGCGCGAGCCGAACGGTCCCCTTTACCTCCAAAGCAACCGGTGTGCCGCTGGCAAAATGCGCGGCTCGCATCATGGCGGGAGAGCTCATCGCCTCGCTCGGCTTGCCGTCCGATGCGCGCGAGCCCGACCATTACAGCGTCAAGGAGGCCGTCATGCCCTTCGGACGCTTCCCGGGTGCTGACATCGTTTTGGGGCCCGAGATGAAATCTACCGGCGAGGTCATGGGAATCGGGCGCAGCTATCCTATCGCCTACGCGAAGGCGGCGCTTTCCATCGATTATTCGCTTCCCACCGAGGGCACGGCCTTCATCAGCGTCTGCGACCGCGATAAGCGCCAGGTCATATCGCTGGCGAACTCCCTGCACCACCTCGGGTTTGAACTGGTGTCAACGGCGGGTACCGCGCGTTCTCTCGAAGCCGCGGGCATTCCCGTTCGTCGTGTGCGCAAGGTGCAGGAAGCGCGCCCCAACATCGCCGATGACATCGTTAACGGCAAGATAGCCCTCATGATAAACACGCCTTTTGGACAAGAAACGCGTTCCGACGGCTTTCATCTGAGAACCGCTGCCGTGCGCTACGGCATCTGTTACGCGACAACACTGGCGGGTGCGAGCGCCATGATACGGGCCATCGAAGTCGCCCAGAGGGATAAACGCGGCAGCGGAGACCTCAATCCCGTGGCCTTGCAGGACCTCGACCAATGGGAGGTGTGATGGCGCCCTTCCTTGAAGCGGTGGTCGTGAGAAAAAACGACGAAATCGCGCCCGACATCTCCTGTGTGCTTCTCGAGGCGCCCCGTGTGGCGCAGTGTCTGGAGCCGGGCCAGTTTGTCCATCTGCTTCTGCCCACCTTTGACGCCCATATCCTCAGGCGCCCGTTCAGCGTTTTTGCGACGGATGCCGCTGGCGGGCTCATCGAGATTGTCTATCAAAGGCTTGGCGAGGGCACGCGTTTTCTTGCGGAGCTACAACGCGGTGCCTCACTCGACCTCATAGGTCCGCTCGGGCAGGGCTGGCGGGCGGGCGCGAACACGCGTAACGCCTTGCTGGTCGCCGGCGGCATCGGTATCGCTCCGCTCAATATGCTCGCGGCGCAACTTCTCACGAGCGCTCGGGTATGCCTAATCACCGGTGCTCAAAGCGCCGAACGCATCGTCTCGTTGCGTCTTCCGTCCTCGGTCGCCTCCGCCACAACAAAAACTGGTGAGAGTCGTCTCACGGTCATCACGACCACCGACGACGGCAGCACGGGCATAAAAGGCCTGGTCACCGATGTGACAGGTGAGCTATTGGCACAGCAGGACTTTGATTACCTTGCGACCTGCGGTCCTGAGCCCATGCAGCGTATCGTTGCCGCACACGCTCTTGCAGCGGGTGTGACCTGCGAGGTTTCACTCGAGCGGCGTATGGCCTGCGGCATTGGCGCCTGTCTTTCCTGTGCGGTTTTAACGCGCGATGGTACGCGGCGCGCCTGCGTTGACGGCCCAGTTTTTAACGCCGAGGAGGTGTTGTGGTGAGCGCTTTAACCCACACGCACAAACGCGAAGCACAGCTCGCCGTCACCTTGGGCGCTCTGGCGATGAAAAACCCTCTCACGGTAGCCTCGGGCACCTTTGCCGCGGGCCGAGAATACGCCGAGCTCTGGCGGGAGACTCTCAAGCAGGGGGCCATCGAGCAGCAGGAGTTCAGCCAGGAGATTCTCGATACAAAAGATAAGCCGCTTTCCCTTCTGGGTGCCGTCACCACCAAGGGCGTCTCGCTCAAACCCTGGCCGGGCAATCCCGGTGTCCGCGTCGCCGAGACGGCAAGCGGCCTGCTCAATTCCATCGGCCTGCAAAATCCCGGTGTCGAGGCGTTCTGCTCCGGTGACCTTTTGTGGCTTGCCTCTCAGGAGGTGCCCGTCATCGTCAACGTCTCCGGCCATGCGGCTAACGAGTACCACGCGGTTATCGCACGCCTTGAGCAGGAGAGCACCCCCAGCGCCTACGAGCTGAACATCTCCTGTCCCAATGTGGACTGCGGCAACATGAGCTTCGGGACAAACCCGCGCGATGCCGAGCGCGTTACCCGTGTCTGCCGCGAGGCGACGGTGCGCCCACTCATCGTCAAGCTCACGCCGAATGTGACGGATATAACCGAGATTGCCCGTGCCTGCGAGGCGGGCGGGGCCGATGCGCTTTCACTCATCAACACCGTTGCCGGCATGGCGATTGACGTGCGCGGACGCAAACCGGTGTTTGACCGAGTGGTCGCGGGGCTTTCTGGTCCCGCCATCAAACCGATTGCGCTTTACGCGGTACACCGAGTTTCTGGCGCGGTCAGCCTCCCCCTCATCGGCATGGGTGGCATCGCGACGGCGGAAGATGTTGTTGAGTTTTTGCTGGCAGGAGCGACGGCCGTTGCTGTAGGCACCCAAAACTTCCGTGACCCTCTCGCGATACCGCGACTGCTCAAGGACCTGAAAGTATGGTGTCACACACAAGGCGTTACCGATATACACGAGCTGATTGGAGGTCTGCGTTGATAAACGTGGAGCGTATCATCGTTGCCCTTGACTGTCCGGCGGATGAGGCGCGCTCGCTTGCGAGCCGTTTGGCGGGCAAAGCGCGATGGCTCAAGGTTGGCATGACCCTGTATTACGCCGCCAGCCCCTCGATTGTCCGTGAATTTAAGGAGCGAGGCTTTAAGGTATTTGTCGATTTGAAGCTGCATGACATCCCGCATCAGGTGCGCGGGGCTGCCTCAAGTGTTGTGGCGGCGGGAGCCGATATGCTCACCGTTCACGGGGCGGGTGGTCTTGCCATGCTGCGAGCCGCCGCTAAAGGCAGTGAGCAGGCGTGGCAGGCGCGCGGTGATACGAGCGAGCGTCCCAAGGTAATCGCCGTAACGGTGCTCACCTCGATGGACCGTGCGTCTCTTGCGCAGGTAGGCGTTGAGCGCTCCATAAACGAGCAGGTCACTTTGCTCGCGCGGCTTGCACAAGAAGCTCGCCTCGATGGCGTGGTCGCCTCACCCCAGGAGGCACGCGCTTTGCGTACGCTTCTGGGGCCAAATGCCGCCATCGTTACGCCGGGTGTGCGTCCTCAAGGGGCCTCACAAGACGACCAATCGCGCACCGCAACTCCCGCCGAGGCGCTCGAAAACGGCGCAAGCCACCTTGTCATCGGCCGCCCCATCACCGCCGCCCCCAACCCCGCCTCCGCCTTCGACGCGATAATGAATGAGATTGAAAGCAACGGGACAAATCCCCGTTAGGGAAGTGCCAATTTCCTCAGATGGTGTACCATGAAATAATCAGTGCTTTCTCAGGGAAAAGGGTAACAATGGAACCGGTGTTTTCTTCTTCGGTGTCATCACCTTCGCCACCGTCATCATCTTCGTCACCTTCGCCACCGTCACCTTCGTCATCTTCGCCGCCACCGTCGCCTTTTGCTTCGGTTCTTGTCGTTGGTGTGGGGCTTATTGGTGGCTCGGTGGCCGCGGCGCTCAAAGCGCTTGGCGTGGCCGCGCCTGTGGTGCGTGGCGTTGACATTGACGCCGGCGCAATTGCCCGTGCGCTTGAGAAGGGCTTTGTCGATGAAGGTGAAATCCTGGGCAGTGATGACGAGCGGCTGGCGTCCTGGCTTACCGACGCGGCGACAGACCTTATCGTGTTGGCTATTCCGGTTGCCAGCGCCGAAGAATGGTTCATCCGCATTGAAAAAAGCGGTTATCGAGGCGCGCTTACCGATGTCGCTTCTACCAAAGGCTTGCTCACTTCACACGCAAAACGCATCCTTTCCGATTCGACACGCTATATCCCCGGTCACCCCATGGCGGGCAGCGAGGTTAATGGTATTGAGGGTGCGCGGGCGACTTTGTTTAAGGACGCTCATTGGATACTTTGTCCCGATGAGCGCTCTGACCCGCGAATTTTCACACGCTTGCATGAGTTTGTCACCCTTTTTGGCGCTCGTGGTATCACGCTGCCTCGCGAGGAACATGACGAGACGATTGCCGTTGTCAGCCATGTGCCCCATATGGTCGCGAGTGCGCTTGTGCAGGTAGCAGGTTCGCATGCCCATGACAAGCAGGAGATATTCCGTCTTGCCGCAGGCGGTTTCAAAGACACAACACGTATCGCCGCGGGCTCGCCGGAGCTCTGGTGCGGCATTGCGCTCGATAATCGCCAGGCTCTTTGTCGGGGGCTTGATGAGATACGACAGGTTATCTCACAGATTGAGGCATCTCTTGAGTTGGGAGATGCGCGCTCACTCACCCGCCTTCTTGCGAACGCCGCGACTCTACGGACTTCCATTCCCTCTACCTGGGTGCCCGATTCCTCGCGTTTGGTGGAGGTGCGCATCCCGATGGCCAACCATTCTGGCGTTATCGCGCGGGTCACGGGCTTTGCTGGTAAGGCGGGCTGCAACATCCAATCTATCGACATCGACCACATCAACGAGGCGACCGCTATTCTCGAGTTGATTTTAACGGATGAGGGCAATATGGGAGATTTCATGAACATGCTCATAGATGGCGGGTTTGACGTGTCGTTTCGACCGCTCGGCCCGCAAGAGTGACACGAGAGTAAGGGACTGTGAAATGATTTGTAAAGATTATTGTTGAGCAGTCCCTAACGTGAAAGTGATGGGAGTGTGATGGGAGCGTGGTTATGAGGACGCACAGGTGGAGCATGAGGGCGTGGGTTTACGGGGCGGGCCTATGACAACGCGACCTCCTAGGGAGGCGACGGGTAGTCAGCGCCCTCTTAAAGGCAGTATCCGTGTACCGAGCGACAAGTCGCTCTCTCACCGTGTCGCGCTTTTTTCCGCGTTGGCACAGGGGCGTTCGCGGGTGCGTGGTCTGCTCGATTCGCTCGATGTTCGCTCGACCCTCGGCGCCATTGAGGCCCTTGGCGCGCAACTCGATATAAAGGTGGAGGCAGACGGCCTGTGTGGAACCATCACCGGCTGGGGAGATGCCGGTCCCCACGGTCCGAAAAATGCTCTGCAATGTGGCAATTCGGGCACGACATCCCGCCTGCTGCTCGGTGTTTTGAGCGGCTTGGACGTTACCGCCTCCCTTGAGGGTGACGAATCGCTCTCTCGGCGCCCGATGGACAGGGTCATCGCGCCACTTACCAAGATGGGCGCTCGCTTTTATCCCTCAGAGGCTTTTTCTCAAGAAGGCGCCCCCGCCCATACGCCTGAAGGCGCCCCCGCCTCTACGCTTCCGTTGACGGTAAAGGGCACAAGCTCGCTTGAGGCGATAGCGTATCAAAGCCCCGTGGCATCGGCCCAGGTTAAAAGCGCTGTTTTGCTCGCCGGGCTTAACGCACGAGGCACAACGAGTGTCACCGAACCGTACAAGAGCCGCGACCATACCGAATTGCTTTTGCCCGCATATGGGGCGAGCCTTACCGTTGAGGGGCTCACCACGAGTATCACAGGAGGGCAGCGCCTTTTTGCGACCGACTGCGAAGTGCCTGCCGACCCCTCCTCGGCAGCTTTTTTGCTCGTGGCGGCCGCGCTCATCCCTCAAAGCGAGGTGACGGTGCGCGACGTGCTGCTCAACCCAACGCGCGTTGGTTTTCTCACTGTTTTGCGGCGTATGGGAGCTGATATTGCTATTAAGATAAACAAAAATGCGCACCTGGGCACAGAGCAGGTGGGGGAGGTGACCCTGCGTTATCGCGAAGAACTTGAGGCGACTACGGTTGAGCCGTACGAGGTGCCCGCGCTCATCGACGAGGTGTCGATACTGGCTTTGGCGGCGACTGTCGCAAAAGGGACGACGATATTCAAACAGGTGGGGGAACTTCGCGTAAAAGAATCGGACCGTCTCAATGCCATCGTTTGTGGCTTGACGGCCTTGGGTTGTGATGTGCGCGAAGAGGATGATGACCTGCGTGTTTCCTGCGCTCCCCCGCACATCCGTGCGACGCGGCTTGCGACGCATGGCGACCATCGCCTGGCGATGACCTGGTCGATTGCCGCGCGTGCCTTTGCCCTTGCGCTCGACATTTACGGGCTCGAAAGCATAGAGGTCAGTTATCCCGGTTTCTTCGACGACCTCAAGCGGCTATCATAGTAAACGTGTGCTGTAGGGCGGTAATGTGCCGTACGGCAACATCGCCACAGAAAGGAGACTCATGATTATCGCCATTGACGGCCCGGCAGGTTCTGGCAAGTCAACCGTCGCCAAACGTGTTGCGCGTGAACTCGGGTTTGCCTATCTCGATACGGGCGCCATGTATCGGGCGGTTGCTTGGCGCGCCCTCACGGAGCGTCTCGACCTCTCGGACCCCTTATGCGAGGCGAGTGTCGCCCGTATTCGCGAAATCGCTCGTACTGAGCCCATAGACTTCGGTTTTATCCAGGGTGAACCCCTGCCTTCACAAGTCTTTATCAATGGCGAGGACGTCACGCGACAGATACGGAGCCCTGAGGCCGACAAGGCGGTTTCGCCTGTCTCCGCCGATGCGGGAGTGCGCGAAGCACTGACCGAACAACAACGGAAGTTCGGGTGGGAGCATGATACGGTCATGGAGGGGCGTGACATCGGTACGGTGGTCTTTCCGGATGCTGACTTCAAGGTTTTTCTCACCGCGAGCGCCGAAGAGCGTTCTCATCGTCGCGCCCGGCAAAATGCCGAAAAGGAAGGGAGGACTCAGGCGACCGCAGAAGAGCTTGCCGCCGTATTCGCAGATATTGTACGCCGTGACGCCTATGATTCGTCTCGGAAAGTCGCGCCGTTAGCCCCGGCGCCGGATAGCTGGGAACTCGACACGACGGATATGACCATTGAAGAAGCCACCGCAGCCATTGTCAAAAGAGCACAGGCATTAACCATCGCATCCCCGAAGGCCCCCCTGACATGAAGCCTCTCGATTATTTTTATGACAACCCCTCATCGGGAGAGGGGCATTTTCCGCAGAAGTTCTGTGTCTTTCTCTTTGCGCTCATACGGGTGATATTTTCTCTCTTGTTTCGGTATCGTGTTTATGACCGAGATAAGCTGGACAAACT
>JAISFJ010000080.1 GCA_031263665.1 Coriobacteriales bacterium | reverse complement strand
CCAAGCCCCATCTCTTTGTTAATGACTACCAAAACCTCGGCCGAGCCTCACAGCTTCTGTGCCATCTGCTTGCCACCGACTCACTCACAATCGCAGCCGACCCCGTCAACAGTGTAGAGGTGTTTGAGCGTTTTCCGTACGCGGCGGGTGTCGAGGAATTTGTTCGCGTAAACCAGAGCGCCACAACACAAACGCTCGCTCAGAAACAGGCAGCGCCTCATATTGTGCCTATGGCCTGGGATAATCCAGATGATGAGTTTTCCGGAATAGCTGAGGTGGCAAGCGAGCGAATTGCCGCTGGCACGCCCCCCGAGCACATCGCCGTAGTCTGCTTTCATCGGCTCTGGTTTGAACGCATCGTCTCCGAGCTGAAAACACGCAAGCTGCCTGTCCGCGGACTCTACCAGCCACTCGCCTTACAAGGCGACATTCGCAGTCTCGAGCGCTCATTGCCGCTGCGCATCGTCACCGCCCTGCGCCTGCTGGTCAATCCCAATGACTCGATGAGCTGGCGATGCTGGATTGGCTTTGGCGACTATCTGGCAAACAGCGCCAACTTTGTAGAGGCTAAAGATGCAGCTGAGGTCAAGAATCCGGAAGCGGTTTTCGCCGATAGCGTGTCACAGTGGGAGGGCTACCGGCAGAGTTTGAGTTTTCTTGAAAGCTGCCGTAACCAGAGGGGGTTAAAACTCCTTGAATATCTGACCCAGTCGCTATCCGCCTCTCAAGAGACAACGCTCCCGTCCGTTTTGAACCCTTTGCTGAAGCTGGGCGAAACCGCCACGCCAGCCGAGATGCTGGCCGTGCTTAAGCGCGAGCAGTTTTTCGCTCAATTCTCATCACCCGATGGCGTCACCGTAACATCACTCGAAGCGCTTGTTGGCCTCAAGTTTAAGACCGTCATAGCCGCCGGTTTTGTCAACGGCTTTTTCCCTTCTCGTGAATACTTTGATTTGACCGCAATCACCATCAACCAACAAAAGAAAATGGAAGCGACGGACAAACAACGCCTGAATCTCCTTGTGTCCGCAGGCTCAAATGAACTGATTTTAAGTCACTTTAAGACCATCGAAGCAGAAACCGCCGACCACCTGAACCTAAAATCCACCCGCATCTTCCTCACCGAAACCGGCACTCGCACAAGCCAAATATCTCTAAGCGTACACGCGCCCTCCTAGTGGTCTGTTAAGCTAAGGGATCATTTGAGACAACCATGCGAAAATCCACCTTTACGTTTTTCGCAAGGTGATGAGGCGGGATGCAGCGTAAAATGTTATGAATACGGTCAGGTTGGCTAAGACGATGCTTGCGCCGGTGGGTGCCTGGTAGGTGAAGGAGACGAGCAGGCCCGCGACGTAGCACATAAGCGAGATGACCGCCGCGCAGATGGTCACGGAAAAGAAGCGTTTGCAGAGCCACATCGATGAGAGAGCCGGAAATATCACCAGCGACGAGATGAGAAGCGCGCCCATCATCCGCATTCCTAATACGATGGTCAAGGCGGTGAGCAGGGCGAGCATCGTGTTGTAAAAACCCGCTGGTATACCGGTAGCGCGGGCGTAATTTTCATCAAAGGTCACGGCGAATATCCGATGATAGAACAGGGCAAACAGGACAAGCACGACAAGGCTTAAGACCACACTCAACACCACATCTTCATGTGTGAGTGCGAGGATGGAGCCAAAAAGATAGTTGTCCACATCCGTATTCATGCCCGTGGTTTTTGAGATAACAAAGACGCCAATGGCAAGCGCGCTGGCGGATATGAGCGCTATTGCAGCGTCGCCCTTGATTTTTCCCCGCTCGCTGAGACGCAGCAGCAAAAAGGCCGCGAACATGACAACGGGGATAGAAACCGCAAGTGGCGCCCAGTTAAACGCCGTCGCAACGGCAAGCGAGCCAAAGCCCACATGGGACAGGCCGTCGCCTATCATCGAAAACCGCTTGAGAACAAGACTCACACCGAGTGTCGAGGCGCAAAGCGAAACCAGAAGGCCCACAATGAGCGCGCGCACTAAGAAGGTGTAGGTAAAAAGTCGCGGTATGGCTTCGAGAAGCTCCATCGGCACTCACCCCTCTCCTTAGGAACGGTGAAACAATAAATTGCACGTATCCTGCGGCCAGATTGCTCCAGCTCCGCGCCCAGAACAGGCGGCATTACCACAAGTAGGGCCACCGCATCCCGCCTTGACCTGAAGCAATCTGTTCCACAGGCTATCGTACAATTTATTGTCTCACCGTTCCTTTAGGGAGTCCGCACACCGCGCAGGTTCCTCCGCAGGCATCGCGCAAGAGGTCGGCGCCAACCGCGGCATGCTCAAAGTCGTGCGCGGTACCAAAAAACTCCTGTCTGCCGTTGAGAACCAGCATGTGCCGAGCAAATTTTACTGCCGTCTGAACATCATGCGTGACCATCACAACGGCGATGCCCTGCTTCTCATTAAGGCTGGTGATACAGGCATACATCTCCTGTTTGACATGAGGGTCAAGCCCGTTCATCGGCTCATCGAGAATGAGAATTTTTAGCCCGTCGTCAGCCGCGCACAGGGCGCGTGCCAATAAAACCCGCTGCTGCTGACCGCCCGACAGCTCAGAAAAACTCGCTTTCGCGAGCTCGCTGATGCCGAGAAGTTTGAGCGCCTCATGGGCGGCGGCGCGGTCGGCGCGAGTATACAGTGGCAGCAGGCCGAGACGACCGAGACGACCGGACAGCACAACCTCTTGCACACTTGCCGGAAAACCTCGCTGTATCGCGTTTTGCTGCGGGAGATAGCCGATGTCTGAAGAGCGCAGAGCCGCATCGAAGGTTATCACACCCTCGCTCGGTTTAAGCAGCCCAAGCATTCCGCGCACGAGCGTACTCTTGCCGCTACCGTTCTCGCCAACGATACAGAGATAATCTCCCGCGTCAACGGCACAGGTAATGCCCGAAACCGCAAGCTGTCCCTCGTAGCGAAAGCCAACGTCCTTACAGGCTATGAGTGACGTCTCGTGTTTCATCAAACTCCATCAGGTAAAGAATGGGCGGGAGAACACCAGTTTACCCCAATGATTAGTTCAATGCGATTCTGAGGTTGTCCGCGTTGCGCTCCATGATGCTCAGATAGGTCTCACCCGCGTCAAAATCCGCCTGGCCGATATTGTGACATGAATGGAACAGCAATGCCTGCACTCCCGTCTCTGCCGCAATCGCCTCGGCTATCTTGGGTTCTGACAGCTCGCGATAAAAAACAACCGGGATACCCTCGGTGCGTACGATATCGATGAGCGCGGCGACCGTCTGGGCACTCGCCTCGGTCGCCGTCGAGCAACCGGGGAAAGCGGCATAGCAGGTAAGCCCGTATTCATCCGCAAAATATCGGAAGGGAAAGCGGTCGCCAAACACGAGGGTCGTACGCTTGCCGTCCGCGACGATGCCCCTGAACTCGGCGTCCAGCTCATCGAGTTTTGCGAGGTAGGAAGTCGCGTTTTCCTGATAAGTCGAGGCGTTGGCGGGGTCGACCTGCTCAAGTGCGCGCGCGATAGCCTCAGTGATGAGCTTCGCGTTTGCGGGCGCGGTCCAGACGTGTTCATCCACCGCGCCTTCTTCCTCTTCTTCTTCGGCTTCGGCGGGATTTACCAGGACAGAATCATCTTCTTCGACCGTTGGTACGCTCTCAACAAGTCGAATGGTGGTGACATTTGAGGTGTTTATTGATGAGAGCAGGTCATCCACCCACTCATCCGATTCGCCGCCGACATAGATGAAAACATCGCATTGCTCGATAGCGAGAATGTCTCGCGGAGTCGGCTCGAAAGAATGAGTCTCAGCACCAGGTGGCACCAGCATACGGAGGTCGGCTTTATCACCCGCGACCTGCCGCGCAAAGTCATAGGGCGCAAAAATCGTCGCTATGATGCTGATGCGTCCATCGTCTGTGTTCGCGTTGGCATCCGTGTTTGTGTTTGCGCCCGTGCTCGCGTTTGCGTCCGCGCCCGTGTTTGCTGGTTCCCCTTTTGTGGCGGTGCAAGCCGTCAAAAGGAGAGAAAGCGCCAGCATCGTCACCAGAGCAAAGACGCCCAGTGCCCGGATAGTTTTCTTACTCATAAGTTTTCCCCTATCTTACAGTCATGACAGATTCCATAAAGTACGGTCTTGAAAGGATTCACATCAAAACCGTGCTCGCCTTTGATGTGCTGCCCCAAATCGCTGAGCGTATGACATTGAATGTGTTGAAGCGTCCCGCAACGCTCACATTTAAGATGAAAATGCTCCGGAGCTTCGGCGGACTCGTCAACGTACTGAAAGCAGGAAGCCTCCCTGCCATCCGTCACATAGCGCTGAATAACGCCGTCCTGTTCTAATCTTCGCAGGTAGCGATAGACCGTCGCTCTGCCGATAGGCTCGCCCAAACCAGCAAAGTGCTCGATGACATCCTCAGCACTGACGTGCCTTCCCGCCACAGAGCGCAGATAAGCCTCCAACGCCTCACGCTGTCGCGTCACGTAAATCGATGCGGCACTCATAGCAGCACGCCTCGCCCAGATGATGCGCTCATCACGTAGTCACTCTCCCTTCAATTTGAGACAATGTATCAAATTCAAGAAGCTATTTTACCCACCCCCGCCCTTTTGGTCAAGTGAGCGCGCATTCAACCCCCGCATATAGTAGATATAGTATTATATTATTATACTGTTACACCACTACGCCGTCTTGGAGGGTGGCGTAGCCGGCTGTGTAGACGTCGGTGGGGCGGGCGGTGAGGGGGCGAGCTATGAAGGCTGAGTTGGCTGACTTTGACGTAAAGTCGCA
>JAISFJ010000035.1 GCA_031263665.1 Coriobacteriales bacterium | reverse complement strand
GGCTGACCATAATCCTTCTCTTTGAGAAATGCTATGACTTCTTTTAACACGTCGCGTTTTGGAGAAAATAACCGGAGCTTCTCGCCCTCTATCTGCACCTTGACATTTTTGAGCTTGAGGGCACGAACGTCCTTGCTTATTTTGCCGGCGGTATCTCGGTCGATGCCGGAAACAATGGTGCCGATAAAGCGCACCGTCATACCTGAAGCAGCCTCGGGTTCACTCCACTTGACGCTTTTGAGGTCAACCTTGCGATGCACGAGCTTGGTGTTGAGCACGTCCATGACCTGCCTGGCAACAAATTCGCTGGGAGCCGTCAGGGTAAACCGGCATGAACTTTTATCAAACTCAATAACAGCCTTACTGTCCTTGAGGTCATAGCGCTGCGCGAGTTCTTTGCGCGTTTGCTGATAGGCATTATCGACCTCCTGGAGGTTGACTTCCGATACCACATCAAAACTCTCATCTTTAGCCATCGCTGCTTCCTTCCTGCTCACCTTCTGGCTCCTTCTCGACAGCAAGTTCTACCGACCCAAAGCCATTACCATCCATCTCAAACGAAACCGCCTCGCCGTTGCGCGTCACGCTGACGTTGTTGGGCTGCGCGGTCACCACCGAACAGGCGTCGGTCACCTGCCAGGCTTGCCCCTCGGAAAGCGCCTGCGCGTATATCTTTTCGCCATCGACGGTAACCTCAGTCCAAGGGGCCGTGCCACTGGCCGGCTCAAGCGCCAATTCAAACGCCCCCGCGTTGGGGTTGCCCTCTTCTTCTTGAACGGGCACAAGAGGTTCGGTCGCGTCACTTTCCGTCGGCTCATCGGTAACTACGGTCGCGGTAACGTGATTGGTGGGTTCGTTTTCGCTTCCCTGCCTCTTGCAACTGTTGGCCGCCAGCGCCCACACGACGAGCAGGGCAACAAGAATGGCAACGAGCACGGCAATAAGCACAATGGGGCTGTTAAAAATAGTGCCGAAAATGCGCTTGGGCAGACTTTGTCGAGAAGTGTAGCTGTCGCCTCCGCGTCGGGCGCGCGACTTATCGGAGCCCGATTGCGCGCGCCTGCGCGAAGCCGCGTTTGCTACTCGCTGCGCCGCGACAGAGCGGGAGTCATACCCACGATTAAGCTCCGATTTGGGAATGGGCCTGTCCCACATCGAACGTACACCCTGCCCATCAGAGTTCTTACTCGCATACGATGACGGCACCGGATTCGCCTCAAAGTGACCCGAGTTTGTCACACTCTCAGAAATCTGGGAGGTGGAATTTTGGCGAGCTTCTCTGTTTTCAAAATCATGATACTCGCTCAAGAATTGTTTCGTTATCTCTTCGGGGCTCAATCCAAGATAGCGCGCGTAAGCACTCACCATGTTACGTGCATGGCCCTTTAAGGGCATATGATAAAAATCCCCAATTTCCAAAGCCTCAAGAATGGACGGACTTATGCGTAGTTGAACGTGGACCTGTTCAAGCGTAAGGCCCTTTCTCCTCCGTGCTTCGACCAATCGGGTTCCAAAGGTCTGCTGTGCCAAAAATGCTCCTTTGCAATGCTACTCCCATAGTATCGCATGAAGGCGCTCACGGCGAGCAGAAACATGACCATATTCAGCATACTCACCCTTCTTTTCGCATCCACCCCCCCAAAACACCTCCCATCCACGACAACAAAACAACAAAGAGAGGGGCAAAAGGTGTGCAATTCGCTGAATTCCCGTTTTGCGCGTATGGAGTCTGCCCGAGCCACACCTAAACTCAGCGCTCATGAGCCAAGTTGTGTGGTGCCCTTAAATGCAGTAACGGCCAATATTTAGAGGGCACGCCGGTTGGCTGCGTTTAAGAGTAGATTCCCCGCGCGCAGCACACTGTTAGCGGATGCGACTCAGGAAAGGTCGGATACTTCGAGGGACTCCATGATTTGGGTGAGCCAGGTTTCGATTGGCAGGGTTGCGCTTATTGTCTCGACGTGGGGGAGCTTTGCGTGGGTTTCAGGGTGGCGGGGCATGAAGAGAGTGCAGCAGTCCTCATGGCTTTGGGACGAGATTTCGAAGGTTTTTAGGCGCTGGGCTTCGTCGATGATTTCTTGTTTGTCCGTCCCAATCAGGGGCCTGAGGACGGGGTAGCTCGCAACGGCGTCGGTCGCGCGGATATTGTCGAGGGTCTGTGAGGCAACCTGACCAAGCGACTCGCCGGTGACGAGCGCGCGGGCGCCAAAGCGTTGGGCAACCCTGTTGGCAACGGCAAACATCAGGCGCCGATAAAATATCACGCGCAACTCAGGAGGCACCGCGTCGGCAATAAGGCGTTGATAGCTTCCAAACGCGACGATGCAGAGGCGCTCGATTCCTGCAAGCGGGCTGAGCACCTCGATTATCTCTTGTACAAGGTATTCGGAATCGGCACCGGTCTCAGGGCGGCCCGAAAAATGGAGGGCCGTTACCGTTGCGCCTCGCTTCATCATGCGCCAGGCGGCCACCGGCGAATCGAGACCGGCCGACAAAAGACAGACAACGGAGCCGGCCGAGCCAACCGGTAAGCCCCCTACGGCCTTGCGCGTATGAGCATAGATAAGCGCCGAGCCCTCGACCATCTCAACATGGAGCTTAACATCGGGTTCCTTCATTTTTATGAGCTTTTTGGAAAGCCGTTCATGAAGCCAGGCTCCGATGAGCTGGTTGAGCCGCATACTGTCGATGGGAAAATTCGTGTTCGCGCGCCGTGCGTCGACCTTAAAGCTCTGGTAGGGCTCACAACGCTCAAGCGTCTGGCACGCTGCTTCGTAGACATCCTCAAGCCTTTGCGCCGTACGCACTCCACAAGAAACACGCACGACTCCCGGAACGTGCGCGGCTATCTCGGCGACTTCACAGGCCTCGTCCCAGCTTTTAACCGACGCAAGCAGTCTGCCGGACATACGAGAGACGCGCACACCGTCGATGTCGGCAAGGTTTTTTTCGATATTTTTTTTGAGTCGGGATTCAAAGCTCGAACGGTTTTTGCCCTTGAGCCCCACTTCGTGATAATGAATCAGGCAGATGAAAGGGAAGTGTGCCCTTTCGGGGACCTCGACCTCAAAAACCTCAACGCCCTCAACGGCCTTAGCGCCCCCAACGGCCTCAATGTCTTCGGCGCCCCCAGCACTCGCAATGTCTTCGGCGCCCTCGGTACTCGCAATATCCTCAGAGTTCATCGAGCCCAAATTGCTGGCGGTCATAGCCCACCTCGTCGCGATATATCTCTTCCATGGCGAGGGAAAGCGGTTTACGCCCGGCAAGCTGTGCGATTTGCGTAGCCGACTGCAAGGCGATGGCCCTGTCGCGTTGGCCGCGCATCATATCGTTTATATCCCGCGCCCGCTCCGAGGCGATGGAGCAGAGCAGGTACTTGTCGTTGCCCGCTTTTACCAAAAGCTCGTCTATGGGAGGCTGTGTTAAAGACATCGTAATTCCTCGTTTCAAGTTTCAAAACTCATTCAGGAAGGCGACATTCGCGCGTCGTCTCCCAAAATTTCCTGGTACAGTTTTTCGGCAGCGGCTTTGAGGTTATCGTTGACTATGACCACATGGTATTTGTCGCGATACTCCATCTCGACAATCGCGTTTTTCATCCTGCGCTGTATGGACGCCTCACTCTCGGTCCCGCGCCCCTTTAGTCGGCGTTCGAGAACTTTGAGCGATGGCGGCGCAATATAGATAAGAATCGCCTGGGGAAATCTCGATTGGACCTGAAACGCACCCTGCGGGTCGATTTCCAAAACCACATCTATTCCCTCGTTGAGTCTTTGTTCAACTTCTTTGCGGATGGTTCCGTAGCGCTCGCCGTGAACGGTTGCCCATTCGAGCAGTTCATCCTCAGCGATGAGAGCGTCAAACGCCTCATCGCTGAGAAAAAAATACTGAACTCCTTCTTCCTCACCTTTGCGGGGAGGACGAGTCGTGGCGGAGACGGAAAGCCAAACCGCATCGAGCCTCTGTAACACCCGAGACAGCAACGTTCCTTTACCAGCTCCTGAGGGCCCGGAAACGACGTAAAGGTTTCCGGTCATGAACTACTATCCCAACCGCTCAAGCAAGGCCGCTTTTTGCTTCTCGCCCAAACCCTTAACTCGACGCGTATCGGAAATGTCAAGGTCTGCAAGCAATTTGGCTGCTTTCGCCTTTCCATAACCGGGCAGTGACTCAACGAGGGTGATGACCTTAATCTTGTCGACGATGGGGTCGCCGGCCTTTGCGAGGACCTTGGCGAACGAAAGTTCACCGCTCTTGACCTTCGCTCTGAGCGCGGCACGGGCGCTTCTCGCGGCGGCTG
>JAISFJ010000028.1 GCA_031263665.1 Coriobacteriales bacterium | reverse complement strand
CTACACCGGCGGGCAAAAATGGGATGGCTCGTGGTTTTACTTTAACCGCAAGGCCGAGATGCAGCCGGGGCTCCTCGAATGGGGCGGTGGCAAGTTTTACCTCAATCCCACAAATGAATCCGGACGTATGCTCACCGGCTGGCGTAAGGTCAGCGGCACATGGTATTACTTCCGCGGCGGTGACTCAGGCCGCGCTGAGACCGGCTGGTTTTATTGGGGCAGCGGCTGGTTCTACTTTAACAGCAAGGCAGAGATGTTGACGGGGTGGCAGCATCTTACGTACAGCGGCAAGAAGGATTACTATTACTTCTTGGGAGGCGACTCCGGCCGTATGCTCGCGGGCAAACAAACCATCGATGACGTACGTTATACCTTCGCCTCAGGAGGAGCGCTCATATCGCCGAGCCCACCTCCTGGTTTTCCGAAGTGATTTTTTGAAGCTCGGAAATAGTGCGCGATGGATGCCGTGTGATGGGCGCTCTGTGATGGATGTCATGTGATGGAGATACCCCCATGGGTAGAAAGGGCACTCGCGCGTCTTGAGGATGCGGGATTTTCCGCGTACGTGGTGGGAGGTTGTGTGCGTGATGCCCTGATGGGTGTCCGTCCGCGCGATTGGGACGTTACCACTTCCGCGCTTCCATCGCAGACCAATGAGCTTTTTGCGGATGAGCGGGTGCTGGAGACCGGCTTGCGCCACGGTACGGTAACGCTGCTTTTTCCGGAAGGCCCCATCGAGGTCACGACCTTTCGCACCGACGGCGTCTACCGTGACGGCAGACACCCTGAAAGCGTGCAGTTTGTCGGCTCCATCGAAGAAGACCTCGCCCGACGCGATTTTACGATGAACGCCCTGGCCTTCAATTCGCGCACGGGCCTCATCGACCCTTTTGGCGGGCAGCACGACATTTGCGACACGATGATTCGTGCCGTTGGCGAACCCAACGAGCGACTGCAAGAGGACGCCTTGCGCATCATGCGTGCCCTGCGCTTCAGCGCGTGTTTGGGCTTTGAAATCGACGAGAACCTCGCGGCAGCCCTCCACAAAAACCGCGACCTTCTCACTCGCGTTGCACCCGAGCGCTTCTGCGCCGAGCTGCTGCATATGCTCGTGGGCCCCTTCGTGCTATCGGTGCTGTTGGCGTATCCGGATGTGCTCGCGGTGCTCATCCCTGAGATTGCGCGGACGGTCGGCCATGACCAGAAAACTCCTTATCATCGCTATGACATCTGGGAGCACATCGCGCACGCGGTCGCGGCCGGAAAGGCCGATGCTCGTGTGCGACTGGCGTTGCTTTTTCACGACCTTGGAAAGCCGGATTGCTTCTTTGTTGACGAAGAAGGCCGAGGGCACTTTTATGG
Source organism: Coriobacteriales bacterium (assembly GCA_031263665.1). Taxonomy (GTDB): domain Bacteria; phylum Actinomycetota; class Coriobacteriia; order Coriobacteriales; family UBA8131; genus JAITEK01. The sequence continues at coordinate 2,409 of JAISFJ010000028.1, read as the reverse complement.
CCACGACGTGCGGGGAGAAGAAATTGCCCGCGCACGTCTTACGGCACTCAGGTTTAGCAATGCGCTCGTTGAGGATGTCTCCGTGGCCGTCCGCTCACATCAGGCGAGCCTGAGGCCAGAAAACGTGTTGCGCTGGCTTTCTGACCTGGGTGAAGACAGATTGCGCCTGCTCATCGACGTGAAGCGTGGTGATACGGCCGCACACTCAGATGATGTCGCAGAAAAGGGGCGTGCCAATTTGGCGCTCATTGAAAACCGTCTTGATGAACTCATCGCGCAACAGGCATGTTTTGCCTTGCGCGATTTAGCCGTGAACGGCGATGACCTGAAAGCGATGGGAATACCCGAAGGAAAGGAGATAGGCGCTTTTCTCGCCTATCTCCTTGATGCGGTTATCGAAGGTGAACTGAACAATAACCGCGAGGAACTGCTTGCTGCTGTTAAGCTGCGTTAAACGACGCTGAACGCCGTTGAGTGATGGTGCAGCGGCATTAAGCGGTGTTGTCCTCATCGCTTAAAGCCATTTCGATTACCACAACGTGTGCGTCCTCTAAAGCCTCGACGGTAACATCCTGCGAGCGTATCTCGATGGCATCGCGTGCGTGAAGCCCAATGCCGTCAACGCGCACCTTGCCCTCAGCGACAACCAGATAGGCCTGGCGGTCGGGCCTTACCTCAAAGGGTAAAGACTTACCGGCGGTGAGGTAGGTGGCGTAGGCGTTGATGTCCTGGTGGATTTTGATGGGAGCCTCAGATGCGGTGTTATTGACCCCGGTTGCGATGGGCATCCACCGGTCGATTCGGTCTTCCCACGCGAAGCGAAAATCGCCGTAATTTGGAGGATACTCGTCCTTGTCCGCAAATATCCATATCTGGAAGAAGCGCAGAGGGTTCTTCCCGCGGTTGTGTTCGCTGTGCAAAACGCCGGTGCCCGCGCTCATATACTGGACCTGCCCGCGCGTGAGCGTCTGCTCGTTGCCCATGCTGTCGGCGTGACTCAATTCGCCGTCGACCACGTAGCTGATGATTTCCATGTTCTTGTGAGGATGCGTATCAAAGCCCGTGTCGGGCATGACCAAATCGTCGTTCCACACGCGCAGCACCCCAAAATTGATGTTCTCGGGATTGTAGTATTCGGCAAAAGAGAAATGGAAATGGCTGTCGAGCCAACCGTGTTGTCCACGCCCCATACCCCCGCTTTCAATCGCTCGTAACATATGTGCTCCTTTCATAATGTCAAATTGCAACCACGTCTTTATACTTGCTAAAGCATATAGCAATTAAATCGCCACCCACAAAACCGAAAACTCCCCGACACATGCCGTAAAGAATACGTTATAATTCCACCTTACGCACTATGGTTTTTTGAAAGCCGCCCAAGCCAACGTAGCTCAGTTTTGGTAGAGCAGCTGATTCGTAATCAGCAGGTCAGGGGTTCGAGTCCCCTCGTTGGCTCCATATCAAGACACCGTCATTGATACAATGACTGCCCTCGCGAAAGCGGGGGCTTCGGTGTTTCATGGGACTGAAAAGGCTTGATTTCAAGAGGTTTTATGTATTCGGATGGTGCCGCCGTCATCCGGAGCCGCTACGGCAAACCAACGAACTCGCAGGCACTTCGGTGTCGCCGCCGTCAAATTTACACCCAGTAAGCAGGAGTGGGTGCAAATCTCGAAAACAACCGTTGAAAGGTTCGGGGCGCATTACGCCAGCGGAGCCCGGTATCGCTCATTAAGATAGTCAAGCAACTCTCTGTAATTCTTCTTGTCAATAGGTTCAAGTAATTTGTCAGGGGCGGTAATCCTGTACTTGTTCAAATCGAATAGACACGAACGCAGCGTCTCCTCCATGCCCTTCTGCCCGTCTGCTTTGCTGTGATCCCTATTCAGCAGAATCCAGTTGCCCAATGGTATCACGTGGACAAGGATGTAGTCGTTAGTCATGGTTGTTTCCGTTTTTCGGTTTGCCACCATCTGCTCCGCCCAGAGCGTCTGCTGCATCATCGTTGGGTACATTAGAGGCAATGCGTTGGGTTGACATCTGAGGAAGGATACCGTATAATAACGATGTTATCATACGTTTGGAGACCAATATGCCGACCGATTCTACGAACACTATAAACGCTATTATTGCAAGTGCAAAAAAAGAATTTCTTGAAAATGGTTTTGCAAACGCATCTTTGCGTAAAATTGCGAAGGGCGCAGGTGTCACGACTGGCGCACTTTATCAGCATTATGCAGACAAAGAGACATTGTTCAAGAGCCTTGTTGAGCCGGTTTACACAGAATTCTTGGGGATCATCTCCAAGCAGGCCGAACATTATACGGGGTCACTTGAATCAGGCGGCATAGACGCTATGTCGGATGTCACAGCGCAGATAGCGGAGTTGTTCCTTGGATACGTCTACGA
>JAISFJ010000189.1 GCA_031263665.1 Coriobacteriales bacterium | reverse complement strand
GAGCCGCGCATAACCAACCGCCGAGCATATCGAGTCATTATCCGGATTACGATGCCCAACCACGATGACGGGCTCACACTTCTTTTCACTCACTCTCATGCCTCCTGTTTGCGGGGATGTTTGATTCAAGTATATCCCTAAGGAAGCATGGTGTGGTCTGTTTTGGGGTTCTTGCGGATAATGTCAGGGTTATTCCAGTCAAAGGCAGGCGTGGCGGAAGCACGCATGTCACACCGTCCCTTTGTCACACCGTCCCACTCAGTGCCTCGCTTGTCCCCACTTATTCGGTTCGGTATTTTTTGCGGAGTTCGGTTAGTTCTTGTTGGAGTTCGGCGATGTGTTGAAAGAGTTGGTCGCGCTCGGTGTTCTCATTCGCGGGCAAGCGGCGGAGTTGTGCGTTTTCGCTGTGGATGCTTTGTTTGAGTTGAGCCTCCTTGATGCTGAACATGAGCATTCCCGCCACGCGTGTGGGAGGAAGTTCAGCGAACTCTGGGAGGCGGACGCTGGAAAGAATCTCTGAGACATCCGGCATACGGGCGGTCAGGTGAGCGAGCAGTGAGTCTGCCTCTTCGGTGGCGTCGAGGTCGAGCAAAATTTTCGCTATCGCTTCGTGGCGACTGTCTCCCCAGGTGATACGACCAAACGCTTCACGTAGGCGTTCACGTACTTCCGGGTGCTCGATATAAAGAAAGATGAGCTCGCGTTCGAAGGTGCTTATTCTGTTCGCCTTCACGGCCGCGTCTGTCGCTGTCATGTTCGCGCCGTTTGCCGCCGCACCGCCCGCATCCGCCGCCGCACCATCCACATTTTCCGTGCCCGTACCGCCCGCGTTTGCCCCCGCCGCACCGCCCGCGTTCGCCGCCGCACCGGCAGCACCCGCACCGCCCGCACCCAAAGACGCATTGCCCTGATACGCGGACGTTCGGTCTCGATAGGTGAGGGGCGGCTTTGCTGTTTTCAGGGCGTTGGCAACCACCGTATAATCGACCGCAAAGACATCCGCGAGGTAGTTGAGATAGTCCGCGGCAAGCAGCGTATTTTTTACCGGTATCAGTAACGGCACCACATCATTGAGTGCGCGCATACGCTGTTCGGGCTGGGTGAGGTCCCACTTTGCGAGCCTGCGGTCGAGGGAGAAGCGCAAGAGGGGGATGGCCGCGTCGAGTACCTCCTGAGTCGCGTCCGCGCCTCGTTCCTCACAAAAATCGGCGGGGTCCATTGTCTCGGGTAGCATCGCGACAAATAAGTCGGCTTTACGCTCCTGTTCATGCGCCACGGCCGTGCCGATGAGCTCCGTCACTTTGTCGGCTGCCCGCTGTCCGGCTTCATCCCCATCAAAAAGCAGCACCACCCGTGTGGTAAAGCGCGCGAGCAGCTTGAGGTGTTGCGGCGTAAGCGCGGTGCCGAGCGTCGCTACCGTGTTGGTAAAGCCCGCGCCGTGCATGGCGATGGCGTCGGTATAACCCTCGACCACGACGGCTGAACCCTTGGCGGTTATCGAGGCTTTTGCCCGGTTGATGGCATAGAGGTTGTCGCGCTTATGAAAAAGCGACGTGTCCGAGCTATTGAGGTACTTGGGTTCGCTCTGGCCAATTGTGCGGCCCCCAAAGGCGATGGCGCGGCCCTGGAGGTCAAATATTGGAAAGATGATGCGATTAAAAAAGCGGTCGCGCGGCGTGCGCCATTCATCTTGAGAAGAAAGAACAACATTTGCCGCGACGAGTTCATCACGGTTAAAGCCTTCGCGTTGGAGGTGCCGCGCGAGACTCCCGTTGCCAGGGGCAAAGCCAAGTCGCCATTCCCGTGCGACTGTGCCGCCCATGTTTCGTTTGGCGAGATAGGCGCGCGCGGCATCGGTCTCGGCATTTTTAACGCGCATGAGTTGTTGGTGATAAAAGGCAACGGTTTCCTCGCAGGCGGCCAGCAGACGTGCCTTTTTGCCACTGGACGCCCCCCCTGTTTCTTCCGAAAGCTCAATGTTGGCACGTTGGGCAAGTATCCGTATCGAGTCGAGAAAACCGACGTTTTCACTTTTCATGATGAACTTAAAGGCGTCTCCACCTTCTCCGCAGCCAAAGCAGTGATAGAACTGCGAGACCGGGTCGACTTTGAAGGAAGGAGTTTTCTCGTTGTGGAAGGGGCAGCAACCCCAAAACTCCCGTCCCCGTTGCTTGAGGACAAGGCGTTCGCTGATGAGCGTAACGATGTCGGTCGCGTCGCGAACCCGTTTTACATCATCGTCACTTATCATAGTGCCCCTTTACCGCCTTTGCTCGTCATGGGATTGCACGTCCCGCTCGGTTACGGTTCACGCGTCCTTCCGCCCGTGCTCGTCATAGGCTCAATTCTACACTTTCCGTCGCTCTTTTGCCGAGTCATGGTATCCTTTTATCGGCTGCAAATTTACTTTTTCATTGAGGAGGGGCGCCTGCATGCTCAGGAGGCTTCAAAAGCTCGTCAATAACTACCTTTTGAGTAAAACCGTGCCACCTGAGGGCAGGCTGTTTAACCTGACGCTCATCGTCTGTCTCGTCGGCGCTCTATTTGGGGCTGTCTCCACCGCGCTTCAGGCCTCTTCGTTTATCTCCGTAGCATCGACTGTCATATTGGTGCTTCTCCTTTTTATTTTGCTTATTATTTGCAATTGGAAGCGCATCTATCGGCTGGGCAGTTTTATCGTTGTGGTGGTGACCTGCTTCATGGTTTTTCCGTTTATCTTCTTTTCGGCGGGAGGCCTCTCCAGTGGGATGACGGCGTATCTTATCCTCGGCGTGGTGATGATTGCCGTTTTGCTCGACGGCATACCGCACATTTGTGCGCTGGTACTCTACATCATCATCTGTGTTGTCTGCTACACGCTGGGCTATTATTTTCCGGATATGGTCACGCCC
>JAISFJ010000187.1 GCA_031263665.1 Coriobacteriales bacterium | reverse complement strand
GCGCATGAAGGCAATGGGCGCGATTTCGATGACTCCCTGGGCGATAAACTGATTGCCGCGCTCCATATCCGTCATGTCAAAAAGCGCGTCATACAGCGGGCGAATATAGGGGTCGATTTTCTCGCTGAGGTTGCCGGGGAGATAACCGAGCGACTCCCCCGCCTCGACGACGGGACGCGTGAGAATGACGCGGCCTATCTCCTTGCGTTTGAGCGCCGCGACGGCCATCGCCATGGCGAGATAGGTCTTGCCTGTCCCCGCGGGGCCGATGCCAAAGGTCACTGTGTTTGAGCGGATGGCGTCGACGTAGCGTTTCTGACCAGCAGTTTTTGCGCGAATGGCCTTGCCGCGATAGGTCAAAAGTATGTCCTCACGCAGTATCGAGGGGGCAAACTCGCCGCTTTGGATAAGGTCGATGGACTGCGTGAGCGCGTCAAGGGTCATGTCGACGCCGCTTTCCGTCACCTTCATCATGTCGGAGATGAGCGCGGTCAAAACCTGTATTTCGGACGCGTCACCGCTGATGTCTATGTGGTCGCCTCTCAGGGTGATGCGCGCGTCAAAGCGGTCCTCTATCGCGCGCAGCAGACAATCGTTGACCCCAACGAGGCGCGCGACGTCGATGTGGTCTGGTATGGTTATCGAAACTTGGGTGAAATCCAAAATGCTCCTTCCCCTCCGCTACAGATTAGCTGGCAGCTACCTGTAACAGGTTATCACGGTATCCGATAAATCGCACACCAATCAATTCGCCCGTCTCATAATCTCGTGGCAACGCAACGCGATGATAGCTCTCACTCATGCCTCGCTCAGGGCGCTCAACAACGACGATTTCCTCAGTGCCAACACGGCTCCTGGCGTCGCGTTGTTGCGCGCGTTCGGTGCATTGCCTGAGGATACGGGCGCGCTCGGCACGTACCGGCGGCGCTATCTGGTCTGCTCGCGCAGCCGCGGGTGTGTTGGGCCGCTTAGAGTAGCGAAAGATGTGCGCCTTGGCAAAACCCATACGCTCACAAAACCGCAGACTCTCATCAAAATCCTCGTCGTTTTCGCCGGGGAAGCCAACCATGAGGTCGGTTGTGAGAGCAAGCTGGGGCATAAGGGCTCGGGCGCGGGTCACACGCTCTTCATAAAAGGAGCTGTCGTAGAGACGAGCCATCGCCGCAAGCGTTTGGTCGCAACCGCTTTGCAACGGGAGATGGAGGTGCGCGCACAAACGCCCGCGCGATGTCGCCATCAGTTGCAAAAGCTCATCGCTTGCGTGTTGCGGCTCAAGGGACGAGAGTCGTATGCGCGGATGCTTGGTCATGTTGAGCAGCTGCTCAAGAAGTTCGCACAGGCCAAGGCTCGCATTGCGGTAACTTCCGATGTCCACGCCGGTCAAGATGATTTCGGGCGTTTGTGTTCGCTCGGCTGCCCGCACCTGCTCCCGTATCTCGTCGGGCGGCAGAGAGCGTGATGCTCCCCGGGCAAGACGCACCACGCAATAGCTGCAGCTGTTGTCGCAACCGTCCTGTATCTTGATTCCCTTGCGCACGTGAAAGTCTTTCGCGAGGGTTTTGTGGGCGGGTGCTGAGTTGCTTGGGGCGCTCGGCTCGCTTGAGTCGCTCGAGTCACTAAGGCCGCTTGCCCCGCTCGAACTGTTTGGGCCGCTTGAGTCGCTGAGACCGAGCAGCTCAAGAGCGATGGCTTGTGCCCGCGGACGCTCCGGCTTTGCCAGCACTCGTGTGCCAAGCGCCTCATAGCTCGCGGGGCTTAAGGCTATCGCGCAGCCGGTGGCGATGACCCAGGGTTTACGCGGGCCGGCCAACGCCTGCCGTATCGCCTTGCGCGTCTTGGTCTCGGCCTCGCCCGTGACGGCGCAGGTGTTTACGATGACAACATCTGCCTCGTCACGCGCCACAGCCAAGCCACCCGCCGCGAGAAGGGCGGCGCTCAACGTGTCCGACTCAACGCGGTTGAGCTTGCAGCCGAGGTTGTTGACAAAGAATTCGGCACGCATCATAAAGCCCCTTTGCAGCCCGCCTGCCCCAAAGCTCCCAGATGGTAGAGCACGAGGGCACAGGCAACCACGGCGGCGGTCTCGGTCCTCAGTATGGTTTCGCCAAGCGTGATAGTCTTGCCTCCTGCCTGCTTAACCCACGTTGCCTCCTGCGCGGAAAATCCCCCTTCCGGGCCGACGATAACGGCGATTCGACAATTCGGAGTCTCCGTGTCGCCCTCGGCGCCCACTTCCGCCGCCGCCTTCGGCGCACCCACGCTTCGCAATGCCTCTGAGACCGAGACCCCGCCCGGTTCCTCCCAGAAAAACAAAAGCTCGTCATATCCCGCAATCGCTTCTTCCAACTCAAAGAGCTTGCGGGGTCGCTCAATCACCGGGAGTAGAAGTTGCGCGGACTGTTCGGCGGCCGAGCGCGCTATCCTCTGCCAGCGTTCGTGTTTTGCGGCACGTGTCACGGCGTTAAGGCTTACCGTTGAGCGCTCCGATTCGAGGGGGATGACGCGGCTTATGCCAAGTTCGGTTGTCTGACGTATCGTTTTGTCCATGCGGTCGGTGGCGGAGATTCCCTGGATGAGGATCACGTTGGGCCGCCAGCCCTGCACACGTTCGGCCACAAGCACGCCCTCAAGCTGTGTCGCCGCCCGCGCAGGTGCCCGCCCGGGTGCCTCTCGCACAGGTGCCCTTTCCACTACCCTCCCCGTTGCCTTTCTCGACACCTTTCCCGGTGCTTTAGTGAGCTCGAGTTCCCAGCCGTGTCCCGGCGCGTCAACACAGACGATGTGCTCGTGCGCTTTGAGTCGCAGGGTGAGCAAATGGCGGACCACCTCTTCAGGTAGGGGCAGATTCACGGTCTCGCCCGCAAAGCCCTCAATGCCTTCCTCAATAAAAAAATGCGGCACGTTCATACGCGGGGGAGCAAATCGGGGCGCACTCAGGACAGCGCGTCTTTGATTTTTTGCATGGTTGAGCGCTTGCCGCCGATGTCCTCACCGAGTTCAAGGGCAAATTCCTCGAGCAGCTCCTTTTGGTGTTTGGTAAGGTTGCGCGGTATGAGCACGTCGATGTGGACGTAGAGGTCGCCGCGCGCCTCCTTGCGAAAACGCGGAAGTCCTCTGCCCCGAACGCGGACAATCTGCTCGTTTTGGCAGCCCTCCGGTATCTCAACATCAACGCTTTCGCCTTTGAGTATGCCATCCACCTCAACCTGCGCCCCCAAAGTCGCCTGGGCAATTGAGACCTGTTTACGGATGTGAAGATGGTCGCCGTCGCGCTTAAATTCGCGATGGGGTTCAACGCGGACGGTGACGATGAGGTTGCCCGCGGACGCCCCGTGCATACCAGCTTCGCCGTAGCCCGAAAGGCGAAGCTGCTGGCCGTCGCGTATGCCATGGGGGACATCGATGGTCACGTGCTGACGGTCGGGGAGCCTGCCTTGTCCTTCGCAGTCGGGACAGGGGATGTCGATGGTCTTACCGGTACCGCCGCATTCCGGGCAAAGCGTCTGCGTCTGCATGTCGCCGAGGAAGGTTCGCTGCACCGAAACGACGCGTCCTGTTCCGTGGCACATCTCACAGTCTACGGTCTGCCCGCCTTCGCCGACCCCCGTACCACCACAGGTTTCACAGGGGGCGAGCCGATCATAGACGATTTCCTTTTTGGCTCCCGCGGCGACTTCTTCGAGCGTGAGCTTGAGTCCAATTCCCATGTCGCGGCCTTCTTGGCGGATATTTGCACGCCCATAGGCTGCGCCGCCAAAGAATTGGCTGAAAATGTCTCCCATGCCAAAGCCACTGCCAAAGAGGTCCTCAAGGTCCACATACTGATAGCCTCCTGGCCCCCCCACGCCACTCACCTTGCCGAAGCGGTCATACTGTGAGCGCTTTGAGCCATCCGAGAGTATGTCATAGGCTTCGTTGAGCTCCTTGAAGCGCTCTTCGGCGTCAGAAGCCTTGTTCACGTCGGGGTGAAGCTCGCGAGCCTTTTTGTAAAATGCCTTCTTAATCTCCGCTTCGCTTGCGTCTTTAGAAACGTCAAGAACCTTGTAGTAATCGACCGTCACAGTTTTCCCTTCCTACCAATCGAGGGTCTGGGCGCGCCAGTCGCCGAGCAGCCGTGAAGCCAGCATCACCGCGCCAATCGCCTTGCGATAGTCCATTCTCGTAGGCCCGAAAACAGCCAAGGCGCCACGAGGTCGTTCTTCTCCGTAAACATCGGCAACCATAGAGTACGAGGCGAGGCAGCCATCCTCGTTTTCTGTTCCTATTCTCACGATGAGCCTGCCGCCCCTGCGTGCTGTCTGAAGCAGATGGGCGAGCGCGGCTTCATCTTCTATGAACCGCATCAGGGGGATGAGCGCGCGTGCGTCCTGAAATTCCGGTTGCGCCAAAAGCTGGGGCAACCCTCGATGATGAACCGAGGTCTCCGGTCTGACGGTCCACAATACGGACAAGAGCCCCGTTGCACCACTCAAAAAAGCGAGTGTCCTGTCGACGCGCTGCTCAACGTCTTGAGAGCGCTGCTCAACCTGCTCCAAACCGAAAACATCGCTGATACTGGTACCGATGCTGGTGTTGATACTGGCATTGGCGTTGGTGCTGATGCTGGTGCCGGAGACGAGGCCCCGCATAGTCGCAAGAGTCATCGCGTTTGCGTCTTTGAGCCCCTCTCTGAGCAAGACGGTGTTGACAAACACGCGGTATCCGGTAGTGGTTGGCACGCGACCAGCCGACGTATGAGGTGAGCGCGCGTAGCCCTCCGTCTCAAGGCCCATGAGTTCATTTCTGACGGTGGCGGCGGAGACTTCCGTCAGGTATTGTTGGGCAAGACGACTTGAGCCGACCGGAGTCGCACTCTGCACGTACTCATCAACCAAAGCCATAAGCACTCTCTGGCGTCGTGATGTCAGCACCTGATAAACCCTTCTTTCCCTTGGTCGTGTTCCCCCGCCCCAAGAAGCACAACCCGTTCATTTTGTTACGAATATCGAGCCAGTGCTTCCTTAGGACAACCGTACATGGTAACAGGAGCACGGCGATAGCGGCGCATTCATTCTCAATCGTAAGAAAACTGTCGATTGCGCGCCAACAAAGCACGGCTCGAGATGAGCTTCTGCGTACAACGCACCGTTGGTGGGGACGCTTATGGGAAGAAGGAGGGGTGGAGGTAAGTTATTTGGGTGGTGGCGTAGGTTTTTTGGGATAGTATTTGGAAGCCGGTAGGGACAATTGCATCGTTGCTGAGTTTGTTGTCGCTCTTTTTGCGGTGTTCGTAGGTGATAAGGGAGTTGTCTTTGAGTAAACCTGCCTCCATAAGAGCGTGCAGAAAGTCCTCAATTCTGCGGGGGGCGTAGCTGTAGGGCGGGTCGAGAAAGACCAGGTCGTAGGGGCCAAAGCGCTTGAGGGTAGCCAGGGACTGAGGCGCGAGCACATCGAGGGGAAGTACTACGCTGTTCGCACTACCTTCACTGCCTTCACTGTTCGCGTTGCCTTCACCATCCATGCTACTCCCACTGTCCCCAACGTCCGCACTGTCCGTGCCGTCAGAAGGGGCATCGTCGGGCCGTGCGCTAAGAATACGTGCTCTGTTTGCCTTCAAAACTTCAAGGGCTCGGCGGTTGCGCTCACAAAAAGTCACGTGAGACGCACCGCGCGATAAGGCTTCCAGGCCAAGGGCTCCGCTTCCCGCGAAGGCATCGAGGACGCGGGCCTGGGCAAAGCCGTCGGCAGACAATGAAGTGATGGTGCTCGCCCATGCTTCTTTTACGCGATTGGTTGTAGGCCGAGTTGTCTCGCCGGCAAGCGCCTTGATGGTCTGCCCCTTATAACGACCGGCGATAATTCGCATCGTAATCACACCCCGTCTTGCTCGCAGAGACGATGACCAAAAAAGTACCATCGTCCAGCCACTTCGCGCATGAGCATCAATTGTCCTCTCCCTCAAAGAGAACCGTGAGTTCATGGGCGAGGTGTTGATGCTCGGGGGCCTCAAGTAAGGGGTCGTGCGCGATGAGTTCTTTGGCCTCGGCGTGTGCCTGTGCGATGAGTTTGGCGTCTCGTATTACGTTTACGAGTTTTAAGGCCGCGTCGCCGTGCTGGCGACTCCCTAAGATGTCGCCCTCGCGCCTGAGC
>JAISFJ010000152.1 GCA_031263665.1 Coriobacteriales bacterium | reverse complement strand
CATCCTCTCGTCTTTGTTGCCTTTTCCCTCCTCGTCGCTGCCGCCACCGATGCCTTCACCGACGACAACACTATCGGTATCATCGCCAGCAACACCACCAGCAGCGTCGGCATCAACATCGTCGCCGATAGCGTCCGCGGCGGCAACCGACGGTTTTGTCGCATCGCCCTCGCGCAGGTCCTCGTGTGCGCCTTCACGTATACGCACGTTTTCACCCTCGCGCGCGCCCTCGTCTTCATCCGTGGATACGGGCGCACGGTCCTCATATCCCAGTCTCACGGCGAAAAAGAACGTGGAGCCCCGCCCCAGCTCGCTTTCTATCCAGATGCTGCCACCCATCATGGAAACTATCTCTTTTGAGATGACCAGCCCCAGGCCTGTGCCACCAAAGCGCCGCGTTATGCTCGTGTCGGCCTGCTGAAACGAGGCAAAAAGCCCTGCCTGCTGCTCGTCACTGATACCAATACCGTTATCAATCACCTTAAATTCAAGCGTGCAGTACCCGGATTTCTTGTTAAGCAGCCGAGCCTCCAAGCGAATTTTCCCGCCCTCGGGCGTAAATTTCACCGCGTTTGAAAGCAGGTTGGTAATGACCTGCGCCAGCCGTTGGTCATCGCCTTTGAGGTAGTGAGGAATGGCATGGTCGACCGCGACGTCAAAGGACTGAGACTTCTCAACAACACGCTGGTCGTTAACGGTCATCACCTGCCGCAACATTTCGTCAAACGTAAAATCGACTTCGCTCAGCGTAAACTTTCGCGCCTCAATCTTCGACATATCTAAAATGTCGTTAATCACACCCAACAGATGCTTCGAGGCCTCTTCTATCTTGCCCAGGCAGTATTCCTTTTTTTCGATGTCATCAGAGGCACGTCCGATACTCGTCATGCCGATGATGGCGTTCATGGGCGTTCGCATCTCGTGGCTCATATTGGAGAGAAACTCCGTCTTTGCGTGGCTGGCCGCCTTTGCGGCTTCTATGGCGTGGGTCAGTGCGGTTACGTCCATCATGACGATGACCGCGCCCTGGCAGATACCGTCCTTTTCCTGGGCAGGCGTGATATTGGTGTGAAATACCACGTCACGGCCGTCGTTGAGCTTAACACTTTCCTCAAAGGAAAACTCAGCCGCCGTCGCGATGACCTCACGACTCTTTGCAACTATTGCGTCTATCCATTGTTGGGGAAACGACCGCGCAAGCACCTTGTCAAACGAGAGCCCCACCAATTCACGAGAATCCTCATAACCCAAGAGGTTCGCGGCTATATCGCTTCCCAGCACAAAGCGCATATCGAGGTCAATCATGAGGGCGACACTCGGCGTATTTCGAAGCAGCAGGCGAGTATAAAAGTCCGCGAGTTCCTTGGCCTGGTCATTGGTGATACGCAAACGTTCGGTCTGCTCCTGCATGAGAACTAAAGCGTTATAGTTGCGTTCGAGTTTTTTGTACTGGCGCTGAAGCCGTACAAACTCCCGGCTCAAAGCAGCGTCAGATTGCGGCGTATCGCCTTCAGGAGTAGCGCTCTCGGGCACACCACCCGCAGACGCGCCACCCGAAAGAGGCCGTGTCGCAGGAGGCCGCGGCCCATCACCTTCAGATGATTTTGGGTCGCCAAAAGTCGCGCTGTTGTCGTGAACGGTCGTCACGGTTGCCCCTTATAACGCACAAAAGGTGATTGAACAGTTGTGAAAACGATTGGTCGCCACACCATCAACATAGCGCGTCGGACAAAGTTCGCCCAGACAATACGAACCGGCAAGCGCCATGTTCGCGGGAAGCGTCTCGACCAAAATGGAACCCTCGGCATCGGAATCCGAGCCCAAGATGACCGCTCGTCCACAACAGGAAATGCAAAACACCGTAGAATACTCGTAGTCGGGCTGCTCTTTCATCTTCTCAAGCAAGGCATCCATGGATTCGCGGGCGGAGACTTTGATGTCATCACGATTTATGAGGCAGATGTTGGCAAGCGCCCCCGTCGGCACATCGGCAATGAAGGTCCCCGCGCCACTTTCAAGGTCGAGCGCGGCGATGTGACGCATAAGCGGAGTCTCATCCTCACCCTCACGCGTGAGCATCATCGGATAGGAGGTAAAGGCCACCAGCGGGTCGGGCACGTCGGTACGCAGGCCAAAGCCTTCAAGGTACTCCACAAAGGTCTCATCGCCCACCTGATAGACAACATTGTCCTTCGCGTTAACGACACGGCGGATGCGCTCGGCAAAACGAGAGGTGACGTGGCGGATAGAAAAGGTCGGCCGCACCTCACCCCACAGACAGATTAAAACGATAGAGTCCTTGTACTCCGCGCCGGATAAGAAAACGCGGGCACGTTCATAATCATAGTCATCGGAGCAAACGCCGCCGATAACGGGAGCATTGCCCGCAAGCGCACTGAGCGTGTTGGCGTATTTATCACCGGAAAACGGTTCGCCATTGGGGCAAAACGCGAAGATGAGCGCCGGACTTGTCCCTGGCGCAACATCGGCAAAAAGAGCC
>JAISFJ010000126.1 GCA_031263665.1 Coriobacteriales bacterium | reverse complement strand
CAAGGTCGAGCACACTTATCGCATAGACTGATGGCAATTTGTAATTAGAAAAACTCACAGGGAACTACAGATAAATACATCCTGGGTCTACCCCGAAACAGCGTTAAAAAATGAGATGGGGATGAGACAGCTTCGGGCGAACAAAAAAACAACTCCCTGTCATTTTGCGCTGAAAGAGCACGTCGGCTGGTTTTAGCGAGGAGTAGATTCCCTGCGTACGACACGTGATTACCAGTCGTCTGAGGCTTCGAGGGCTTTGAGGGACTCCAGGTCGAGTACATCATCGGTGAGTACATCGCGTGGCTTGCTTCCGTTCGGAGGGCCAACGATGCCTTTCTGTTCGAGCATATCCATAATGCGCCCGGCCCGCGCGTAGCCCACTTTGAGGCGGCGCTGCAGCGTGGACGTTGAGCCCAAGCGGCTCGAGACAACAATTTCGGCAGCCTCCCACACCAGCGGGTCATCCTCACCGCCGCCATCCGTAAGCGACGTCGTAGAAATGCCGGCAACCGCGGTCGCCAAAATATCCTCGTGATACTCGGGTTCGGCCTGACCTTTGAGAAAATCGACAACCGAGCCTATCTCAGATTCGGAGACGTAGCAGCCCTGGATGCGCTGGGGTTTGCCATACTCGGGGCGCGAGAACAACAAATCGCCGGTTCCGATGAGGTCTTCGGCCCCGGGGCTATCTAAGATGACGCGCGAATCGATGCCCGAGGCCACGTTAAAGGCGATACGGTTAACGATATTTGCCTTGATGAGGCCCGTGATGACGTTGGTCGAAGGTCGCTGAGTGGCGATGATGAGATGGAGACCAGCGGCACGCGCGAGCTGGGCGAGTCGGCTGATGGAGATTTCGACCTCTTTACCGGCAACCATCATAAGGTCGGCAAGTTCGTCTATGATGATGACGATAAGCGGCATTTCCTCAAACACCTCTTCGTCGTATTCGCCGTCCTCCACTCCAAGAACGGCAGTCGCATGGGGCGAAGCGCCAAGCGCCGCGGTTGCAAGCGCGTCGGGCATGTCGGGCGCGTCGGGCGTATCGGGTGCGCCGGACACGTCAGGCGCGTCGGCGTCGGTGCCCCTCCCGGCGTCTTTGAGCGCCACATCGCGCGCGTCGGCACCTTCATCTGCACCTGCCTCTTCGGCGGCGATGCGGGTGGCTTCGTGAGCAGCGACCCGAGAGGCCTCCCGGGCGGCTTCGCGGGCGGCTTCGCGGGCAGCGGCGGCGTCGCGCTTCTCCCGCTCCTTACGTATCTGGTCATTGTACTGAGCGATATTCTTCACGCCCGCCTGTTGAAATACCTTCAATCGCCGCTCCATCTCCAACACGCCCCACGCAAGCGCGCTGGCGGCCTTTTGCGCGTCGGTGACCACGGGCACATAGAGATGCGGAATGTCGTTATACAACGAGAGTTCGACCATCTTGGGGTCGATGAGAATCATGCGCACCTGCGCGGGTGTCGCGCGCATGAGCATACTCATAATCATGGCGTTTATGGCAACCGACTTGCCGGAGCCAGTCGTGCCGCCGATGAGCAGATGGGGCATCTTCTCGAGATTGGCGACGATGGAGTCGCCCTCGACGTCTTTTCCTATCGCCAACTGAAGCGACCCGTCCGGCGCGTCTGGCAACACATCGCCAAGCAATACCATACTGCGGCTGACGTTGGGTACCTCGATGCCCACAAAGGTGGTGCCCGGTATGGGCGAGAAGATGCGTACCGCGGGTGCCGCGAGAGCTAAAGCGATGTCGTCGGCCAGTGAGTTGATTTTGTTGAGGCGCACCCCTTCTCCCAAAGAGAGCTTAAAAAGCGTGACGGTCGGCCCCGCAACCCAGCCTTCTACCTGGGCATCCACGCCAAATTCCTCAATCGTCGCCTGAAGTTCGGCGGCGGTTTTTCGCAGCTCGCTTTCTCCCGCCTTGGTCGTAGCCTTGCTGCGCGAAGTCTTGAGCAGTTTGAGGCCCGGCAGCTCAAAGGGGAAATCCACAACGCCCCCACCCAAAGGCGCCGCGCCATGCGAACGAGACTTGTTCTCCGTGCGATTATCCGTCTTGCCCCGTTCCGCTTTGCCAAACGCCACCGTAGCGTCCTCGCGCTCAACGTCCTCATCGTCTGTCTCCGTTTTACCGTTTTGCTCAGCAAGAAGACGACGAGTCGAGCCCAGCTCACCATTACCCTTGCCCGCATCCGCACCATCGCCGGCGGAAGCCTCATAGTCTCCGTCATCCGCAAAAAGCCCCGCATCCAACTCGTGAGTCGGCTCAAGCCCGTTATCAAAGCCGTTGCTGAGGCGCGCCGTTGCGGCTATCAGTTCTTCGTTGCTGCCCTTTTTCGGACGCCGCCCAACAACCGCGTCGCCTTCGAGGTCATAAGCGCCGTGCGAAGGCTCGCCTTCTTCTGATTCACGACGGGCGGCCAGTACGCTTTTGATTTTTGCGACCAAACCGGTAATAGAAAACCCAATCAGCACCGTACCGGCAAGAATAAGGCCGATAAGAATGACGAGGGCAATGCCTTGTCCCACGAGCCTGAGCAAAACCCAGGCTATGCCCCCGCCGATATAACCGCCGTGGGACATGAGCGCCGCCTGCTTGAAGATAAGAGCGGGGTCGGCGGCAGCGTCAGAAACCGTGAGAGCAACAATCGCGAGCGCACTCAAAAAGATGCTGCCCAGGCCGAGACCTAAGCGCAGCGCCGTGTTCGCAACACCCTTCTCAACAAAAAAACTCGCCGCCCAAACGAGCATGAGAAACGGCAGGACGTAGGCACCCAGGCCAATGAGCAGACGAAGCATGTCGGAGACGGCACGAGAAAGAACCGCCGTGCCAGGAACGAGCACCGCAATAAACAGCGCGACGGCCAAAACGGCAATCAGGATGCCGACAAGCTCCCGTTTGAGGCGCGTATCGAGAAAAGCAGGCTTATTGCCACCCGCCTTTTGCCGAGCTGCCTGTTGGGGCGATGATTTGGAAGGCGATGCTTTCTTGTGGGCCCCGGAGCCGTTAGCCCCACTACCCCCACGACCACCAGCCCGCTTCCCCGAACTTGCGGAATTTTTCGCCTTTTGAGCACTCAAGGAGACCTCCGTGTACGTTTGAACTATAGGGCATTTCTAAAAACCCATTGCACACCATCTTCCGGCCAGTTTGCTCCATCTCTGCCCGTGCAAGCGGCCCCATGAGCACTGCTAGTCCCACCGCTTGCCCGAATAGACCTGGAGCAAACTGACTCGGAATCTGCTATACAAGCGGTTTCTAGAAGTGCCCTACAGTGCGTCACCTCTATTTGAATCGCCCGCAGCTATTGTACTGGTATTCAGCACAAATTGCCATACGTATGTGCACACACCTTTTCACGAGTAACCAGGGTGTTATCGCCACAGGGTGTTAATTCCCCTCCCTTGGAAGGGAATTTAGCGCCCTGTGACGTCGCTTCTTTGTATCCTATTAGTTTAATCGTGTGTGGGCGGTTGTTACTATGGTTTGGGTGTCGATGGGGATGGGGGTGGTTGCTCGTTGGGCAAGTAGGAAGAACTCGATGTTGCCTTTGGGGCCTTTGAGGGGGGAGACGGTCACTGCCTGGGGGGTGAGGTTGGCGGCGTGGGCGGCCTCGATGACTTCTTCGAGGGCGCGAACGTGGGCGGCAGGGTCGGTGACAACACCGTCTTTGTTTGCCTTTTTGCCTGCGGGTTCAAACTGAGGTTTGATGAGGGTGATGAGCGTGGCCTGCTCACACAGCAGCGCATGAAACACCGAAAGCAGCGGCCGCACAGAAGTAAAGCTCACGTCCGCCACCACCAAATCGAAGGGGGCGCCGAGAGCCGCTGGGTCAGCCTCGCGGATGTTGGTTCTCTCAATGACGGTAACACGTTCGTCGTTGCGCAGTTGCCAGGAAAACTGCCCATACGCGACATCGACGGCAACAACCGAGGCGGCGCCATGTTGCAGCAGACAATCGGTAAAACCACCCGTAGACGCTCCCACGTCGAGACAGCAAAGGCCACGGGGGTCAAAGGCGAAATCCGCAAGGGCCCCCTTGAGCTTATCGCCTCCGCGGGAGACGAATTCGCTTTGTGTTTTGAGTCGCAGCGCACAGGCGGGGTCGATGAGCATACGCGGCTGGGTGAGCATGCCATCGACACCTGATACCTCGCCCGCGAGCACCATACGCTTGGCCTGCTCGACATCTTCACTCAGGTCCCGCTCAACCAAAAGTTCAATCAGTGGTATCTTTACTTCCCTCAAGGACACGCTCAATCCTCTCCACAATGGGCGATGCCGTCAGGCCAAGTTCTGCAAACAACTCATCGATACGCCCATGCCCGATGAAAGCATCCGGAATCCCTACGTTCAGCACGCGAGCCTGAGGGCAGTTATCCGCACTTGAAGTGCGGGCGAGCACTTCGAGAACCGCGGAGCCAAAGCCACCGGTGATGACCCCTTCTTCCAACGTCACGATAAGCGGGGTGTGTGCCGCCTGTAAAATAGCGTCCTCATCGATGGGCTTAACCCATAACATATTGTAGACGGCAGCCTCGATACCTCGCTCTGAGAGCAGTTTGGCCACATCTTGGGCCTGCTCAACCATGCGGCCTAAAGCCAAAAGACTGACATCTACACCGTCGCGGAGCTTAATTGCTTTTCCGATTGGCAGTATTTGAGGCGGGCGCTCGGTGGCGGGCGCCACAGCGGGCACGGCACCAGCTGCAACACCATCTGCGACACCAGCTGCAGGCAGCACCGTCGCCGCCAGAAGAGGAGTCTCCCCGCGCGGATAGCGCAAGGCTACCGGACCGCCCTCCATAACAAGGGCGGTATGGAAAGCGTCTTGGAGTTGCTCACCGCTGGCGGGAGCAATAACGCGCATATTGGGCACACTCCGAAGATAGACGAGGTCAAACAAGCCATGATGCGTAGAGCCGTCCTCGCCAACAAGGCCCGCTCGGTCAACGCAGAACACCACGTGTTGTTTTTGCAGGGCGACATCGATGATGAGCTGGTCAAAGGAGCGCTGCAGGAAGCTTGAGTAGATGGCCACAACCGGAAGTTTTCCTCCCAGAGCAAGCCCGCCGGCCAGGGCGACCGCGTGTTCTTCGGCGATACCCACATCAAAAAAGCGTCCCTCAAAGGCCTCTTTGAACGGCTTGAGCCCGGTCCCATCCGTCATCGCCGCCGTGATGGCGACTATGTCCTCGTTAAGGCTTGCCTCTTTGAGCAGGGCTTTTGAGAAAACCGAGGTGAACGTGGGATTGTCGGTCGTTTTTCCGTTGGGGCTGCCGGTGTGAGGGTCGTAGCAGCCAACCCCGTGAAAGACATCGGGGTGCATCTCTGCCGGCGCGTAGCCACGTCCCTTTTGAGTGACCGCATGAATGAGCACGGGGCCGGTCGCCTTTTGCGAGAAGCGCAAGGCCTCACAGACTGCCTCTATATCGTGGCCGTCGATGGGCCCGATGGTGACGATTCCCATGTCCTCAAAAAACGTACCGGGAACCATCAGCTTCTTAAAAGAGCCCTTTACGGTTTCGCCCGCGTTTACCAAAAAACGCCCAATTCGGCCGGTGTTTGACACGTGCCCCTCAACCGTATCACGCAAAGTCGTGTACGGTTTGCTCGTACGCGCCTTGCCAAGGTAAAGCGAGAGCGCACCCACACTGCGCGATATGCTCATCTCGTTATCGTTGAGAAGAATGGTCATATTGATGCCCAACTGTCCAATCTGGTTGAGCGCCTCAAAGGCCAGGCCGCCCGAAAGCGCGGCGTCACCGATGAAGGCGACAACACGCTCCGAGCTTTTGTTGAGGTCGCGCGCGAGCGCATAGCCAAGCGCGATGGAAAGCGAGTCCGAAGCATGGCCCGCGTCGTGGGTGTCAAAGGGACTTTCTTCGCGGCGGGGAAAACCACTGAGGCCGCGATAGGTTCGCAGAGTTTCAAAGCCAAGCGCTCGTTCGGTTAAAAGTTTGTGAGCGTACGACTGATGGCCAACATCAAATACCAGGCGGTCGATGGGAAAATGGTAGACATAGTGCAGGGCTAAAATCAGCTCGACGGCCCCCAGACTCGAAGCGAGATGTCCCCCGTTGACCGAGGTCACTTCGATGAGGCGTTTGCGGATATGGGCCGCCACTTCATTGAGCTGGGCGGTGCTTAACGCTTTAATATCAGCGGAAGATGGTATGTCAAAAAAACTATCGGACATGACAGCGGCTCGAATTATCAGCGGGCTTTTCCAGGACTGCCGTCCCCATCGCCTGAGACAGCTTCATCAAGCGGCTCATCGTTGTCGGCGGCGGTGTCGATGTCGGCGGCGTCCGCGCTGTCGGTGGCGGTCGCGTCGGTAGTGGCATCGGTGGCGTCGCCGCCGTCCGCGTCGTCGCCGTCGGTGGCGTCGGTGGCGTCCGCGTCACCATCAGGCCCCTCAGCAAAAACGGCTTTTTCGGCATTGGTGAGCTCTTCGACTGAAAAATCGGTATGGTCTATCATCTCCGCGCAGCGATTGCCCAGGCGCAGGGCTTCCTCGTAAAGGTCAAGACTCTTTTCAAGCGAAATATCCTTCGCCTTAACCTGCGCGACAATTTCTTCAAGCCGTTCAAGCGTGCGAGCATATGAACTTTCCTTATCCATGTGAAGCCTTCTTCTCCCGTTTCGATTCCACTTTTTTCCGTGCGCTTTTCCCGTCTTTGCAAGCCCTTTCGCCCTCGCGTGCCTCGTCACTCAAATGACTGGCAATCCTCCCCAGGATACCATTAACAAAACGCGAGGACTCATCCTCGCCGCCAAAGCCCTTTGCCAACTCAACCGCCTCGTTGATGGAGACGCTGTACGGAACGTCGTCCAAGTAAATCATTTCAAAGGTCGCCAGACGCAGTATACTCCGGTCGACGAGCGGCATGCGGTCGAGCGACCAGTTTTCGGAGACGCGCGCTATGAGCTTGTCGATGTCCGGCGCGTACCTGTCAACCCCTCCAAGGAGCATTTTGGTGAAGTCGCAGGGTATGCCCACTTCCTCAACGCAGAGCTCTTCGGCAAAAACCTGTTCGGAGGCGCAGCCACATATCTCACACTGAAAGAGTATCTGAAGGGCCTTTCTACGCGCCGAGGAACGCAGTTGGTGCTGTTTGCCGCGGCTCTCTGACATGCGCTGTTTACTCCGGGAACTGGATGCCGTCGATGAACACGTCGACCGAAGCTACCTCGATACCAACCTGGCCGTAAAGTGCATCGACAACAGCGCCGCGCACTCCTTCGGCAACCTCCTGCAGCCGGTAACCATAAAAAACCTGCACGTGCACCGCAACGGTAATCTGCTCGTCATCATCTGCCATAATCAGGATGCCCTGAGCAGGATGCCATTTGCGAAACGCGGAGGCAAAACTGTTCGAAAGGCTGGGCGCACCAACCTGTGCAACACCGTCTACCTGACAAACGGCCAGCGAGACAATGGTTTCAACCACGCCCGGCGCGATGGCCAGACCCTCATTCATGAGCTTCTCATCTATATCCATATCGGTATTCCTATCCTTTCAACCTTTCGGTTTTTCTGGCACGGGAGAGTTGCCCTGTGCGGGAGAGCTACCTGGTACAGGGGAGTTGCCCGGTACAGGGGAGTTGCCCGGTGCGCCCTGCACGTTTTTCTCGTCCTGCGCGTTTTGCTTTTCTATCAGCGCGTCCTCATGCGTCAAAACGTAATCGGTATGAGCGGCTCCCGCGATGAAGTCTTTTTCGTCAAGCACCGTACGGTGGAAGGGAGCGGTCGTTTTAATCCCCTCGATGGTCAGCTCATCGAGAGCACGTCTGCCGCGCGCTAAAGCCTCTTCGCGCGTCGAGCCCCAGACGATGAGCTTGGCGATGAGCGAATCATAGTTTGGAGGCACTGTATAGCCCGCGAAGATGTGGGTGTCGATACGCACGCCCGGCCCTCCCGGCAGCGCAAGCTCGGTAATGGTGCCCGGGCTCGGCCAAAAATCGCGATAGGGGTCCTCGGCATTGATGCGAAACTCGATGGCGTGGCCGTTTGGCTCTAAGGGTGCGCGCTTTACAAAACTGATAGGCTCGCCTGCGGCGATGCGCAGTTGCTCCTTGATGAGGTCGGTGCCCGTGATGAGTTCGGTAACGGGGTGTTCTACCTGCACGCGGGTGTTCATCTCCATGAAGTAAAAGTCCCCCGTGGCATCGAGCAAAAACTCGACGGTTCCCGCTCCGAGATAGGAGACTTCCCGGGCTGCCTTCAGCGCGGCCTCACCCATGCGCTCGCGCAAATCGGCACTCACCGCACATGACGGCGCTTCTTCCAACAGCTTTTGGTGACGGCGTTGGATAGAACAGTCGCGCTCGCAGAGGTGCAGAGCGTTACCGTGGCTGTCCGCGAGCACCTGTATCTCGATATGCCGGGGGCGGGCGAGGTATTTTTCGAGGTAGACCTCATCGTTGGCAAAAGCCGCGTTCGCCTCGGTCTTTGCGGCGATGAACGCGCTTTCGAGTTTGCTGGCTTCCTCAACCACACGCATACCCTTACCGCCACCTCCGGCACTTGCCTTGATGAGGACGGGATAGCCGATTTGCTCGGCAAAGAAAGCGGCTTCGATGTGGTTGGCAAGGGTCCCATCGGAGCCGGGAACCGTCGGCACGCCGATTCGCTTCATGGTCTCGCGCGCGACGTTTTTGTCTCCCATCATCTCAATGGCCTCGGGGCTGGGACCGACAAAAACGAGGGCATTGTCCGCGCAGGCACGGGCAAAGGTAGCATTTTCCGCAAGAAATCCGTAGCCCGGATGCACCGCCTGAGCTTTTCGCGAGGTTGCCGCACCGATGATGGCGGGTATCGAGAGGTACGATTGGGCCGCGGGCGCAGGTCCGATGCAAACGCTTTCATCGGCGAGTCGCACCGCAAGCGTATCTCTATCCGCATCGGAATAAACGACGACGCTTTTTACGCCAAGCTCGCGCAACGCACGCACAATGCGGACAGCGACCTCTCCCCGATTGGCAACCAATACCTTGTCGAACATATCGGCCGCCTAATCCAGGGTCGGCTCAAGATAGAAGAGCACCGTGCCGAATTCAACCGGCATGGCGTTTTCCACACAAACCTCGCGAATGGTGCCCATCTGCTCGGCGCTGATTTCATTCATGAGCTTCATCGCCTCGACGATGCACAGCGACTGGCCGGCCAACACCTCGTCGTCTACCTTGACAAAAGGAGCGGCATCAGGAGAGGGTGCCGCGTAAAAGGTGCCGACCTTCGGCGAGGTGACGGGAACCCAGGTGCCGGGGCGGTCCATGTCATCGGGAGGGGTGATGGGAGCCTCCAAAAGCTCGGGCACCGAGGCGGCGACGGCAACCGGCTCACTGGTAGTGGCGGCGTCTGTCTCGCCTGGCTGCCCGGGAGCGCGAACCGTAACCTTTGAGCCGGCCTCCTCAACGGTGACCTCACCAATACCGGATTCCTTGACGACCCGTATCAATTCTTTAATCTGATTGATGTCCACGTTTTGCTCCTCTTTGGTGTTGGAAGATTCTTCTTCGAGAAGAAAGGTAGTTTTTTCCGAAGTTCGATGCTTTGAGAGATAGGTGCGCGCCTCATTGGGGAAAAGCGCCCACATCAACACGTCCTCTTCACTGCGAGCCAAATCGCCCGCCTCGTTTGCGACTTCCTCGTAGGTCGTGCGCACCAGCGAGCTTGGAGGCGTCTTTGAATCGAGAGACGGCGTGTCGCCGAGCACCTTGCTGACGATGTCTTTATCGAGCGGTCCGGGTGCCTTGCCATAATAACCGGCGATGTAGTCTTTCATCTCCGTAGAAATGACGCTCCACCGTTTGCCCGTAAGCACATTGAGCACCGCCTGGGTGCCGACGATTTGCGAGAGCGGCGTGACGAGCGGCGGATAGCCAACCTCAGCGCGCACGCGGGGAATCTCATCCATCACATCGGGCAGACGGTCGGACGCCTTTTGAATTTCGAGCTGACTCACCAGATTGCTCATCATGCCGCCCGGTACCTGATGGCTGTATACCTGCATGTGGATGAGCGAACTCACGCCGCGCTTGAAGTGCTCGCGCTCCCGCACACCCTCCCAATACTGCGCAATCTCAAAGAGCAAATCGAGGTCAAGGCCCGTATCGTAACCGCTTTCTTTGAGGGCGGCCACAATCATCTCAACGGCCGGCTGCGAGTTGCCAAAGGCCAAAGGCGCCGAGGCCGTGTCCACGATGGCGGCGCCCGCTTCAGCCGCCTTGAGATAGTTGGCCGGCGCCATGCCTCCAACGTAATGGCAATGCACATGAACCGGCAGGCCTATCTGTTCGCGGAAGGCCCGCACCATGCGCTCGGTCCGATAAGGGGTGAGCATACCGGCCATGTCTTTGATGCAGATGGAATCCGCCCCGAGTTCTTTGAGAAGCATCCCGTACTCGATGAAGTTGTCGAGCGTGTGCACCGGGCTCATGGTATAGGAGATGGCACCCTCAAAATGCGCGTCGGCCTCGATAATCGCCGCGGCACAATCCTTGACATTGCGGATGTCATTGAGCGCGTCGAACACGCGAAATACCGCGATGCCGTTGCGATGAGACGCCTTGATGAAACGATTGACTATCTCCTGGGAATAATGATGGTATCCGACGAGGTTTTGGCCTCGAACGAGCATGGACAGCGGTGTTTTGGGACAGTGCTTTTTAATAGCGCGCAATCGTTCCCAGGGGTTTTCGTCCAAAAACCTCAGGCAGGTATCAAAGACCGCTCCGCCCCAAGCCTCAATCGCCCAATACCCGACTTTATCCATCTTCGGCAGGATGGGAAGCATATCGCCAATCTGCATCCGCGTCGCCCACAACGA
>JAISFJ010000184.1 GCA_031263665.1 Coriobacteriales bacterium | reverse complement strand
GGGCGCGAACCGCATACTCGTCTCCGTCGCGGGAGCTTCGGATATGGGGCTTATCGAGGTTTCTGAGGCGGCCGACACCGTCACCGAGGCGGCCGACCAGGACGCCACCATCATATTTGGTTCCGTTATCGATGATACGCTGGATGACCAGGTGCGCGTTACGGTTATCGCCACAGGCTTTAGCGACCACAACACCCAGGGCACGCTCGACTTCGGCACCATGCCTGCCACAGCCGAACTGAGCGAGGAACCTCCACGCTTTGCGCCGGTGCCCCAGGCGCCGAGCACGGGAGCCAATGGCGGCGTACTCGATGACGATTACATTCCGGATTTCCTCAAGCGAGGGGTATAGGGAGATGAAGGTTAATCATTGCACACCATCTTCCGGCCAGCTTGCACCAGCTCTGTCCGTGCGAACACCGTCATTGCTACAAGTAGGGCCGGCTTTCGCTCGAACAGACCTGGCACAACCTGTGTCGGAATCTGGCGCACAAGCATTAACCATCGCCTCCCTGGAAGCAAAGCGTTATGTCTTCGGTCATCGCGGACAATTATCACGCCATCTGTGAGCGCATTGCCGATGCGTGCGCGCGCGTAGGGCGTGACCCTGCTGAGGTTACGATTGTCGCGGTGAGTAAGACCGTTGGGGTTGAGGAAGTCGCGCAAGCCATCAGGTCGGGGATGCACGATTTCGGTGAGAACCGCACCGCGATGTTCAACGCCAAACGTGAGGCGTTTCCCGATGAGCGTTGGCATTTTATCGGGAGTATTCAGACCAACAAAATCAAAGACTTTGTCGGACGCGCCGCGCTCGTACATTCGGTTGCCTCCGAGCGCGCCCTGCGGGGTATAGCGAAGCGCGCCCAGATGCTCGGCCTCAGCCAGAAGGTGCTGCTTGAGGTAAATGTCTCGGGCGAGCAGAGCAAGGATGGCATCGCGCCGAACGCACTGCCCACTCTTTTGGAATGTGCATCAGAGCTTGAGGGCATTGAGGTTAAGGGACTCATGACCATGGCGCCTCAGGGCAACGCGGACAGCGCGCGAGCCACTTTTAGGGCTTTGCGCAAGCTGCGGGAGCGTTTTGCCGCCTCTGGCGGGGCAACGGGACGGATACAACTCCGTGAACTTTCCATGGGTATGTCTGAAGACTATCCCCTTGCGGTGGAAGAAGGTGCTACAATAGTACGGATAGGCAGGAGCATATGGGCGTGACCGACGCCGAAAAACGTGTCGGACACTCTTATATCTTTTGGTAGGGGATTGCCTTATCGGAAAGCTTTTGGCTACACCCGGCGTACGAGTACAGAAAACGAGGTTTTGCCGGGTATGAAATCGGGTTGAGGTGAAACATGGGCATATGGGATAACGTCAAAACCCGCTTGGGTATGGGGAATGGACACGCGGGCTATCAAGATTATGAGGACTACACCGACGAGCATGCCGAACGTGGAGCCGCCGGGGATTTTGAGACCTATGGGGCCTACGATGACGGCGACGGCGAAACCAATGGTTATCGGGAATCGTCAGACGGCTCTGACGCCTACGGTCAGGACGACTACGGCGAGCATCCCGTTCCTATGAGAAGCTACGGAGTAGACCGTGCGGATTACTATAACGACAACCATCCGCCGATTGTGACGCAGACCGACGTGCGCTCACAGCCGCTTCCGGTCACCACTTCGGCCGGGCAGGTTCGCAGCCGCGTTTCGCCGGCCCGCACTTCGCGGCGCTCAGCACATGACCTCGCGAGGCCCGTGCGTGTTGATGACGCACTCGCGTTTAAGGACGGGCTCGCTCGGACCCCCAACTCGCTAGCTCAGTTGCAGTCGGAACGGCTCCGTATGGAAAACACCGACAGGATAGTCATCCCACAGAGCAAGGAGGCACCAGCGGCGCCGCTCGACCCTTTAGGCGACCAGGTGGGAGTGAGGGCAAAAGTGAGGGCAGGCGAGCAGACGGGCGCCGGGCTGGCCGCAGAAAAGCAGCCATCTCTCAGCGTCGTCGCCGAGCCGACCGCGCGCTACTTTGGGCAGGCTCCGATACGTTCACGGGTGCATCGGCGCATCGAGCATATTCGACCGATGAGTTATGGTGACGCCGAGCAGGTGGCCCTGGAATTGAAGAAGGGCGTTGTTGTTGTGCTCGACCTCAGGACAACCCGGCCCGAACTCGCAAAGCGTATACTTGACTTCTCCTTTGGCGTGGCCAGCGCCTTGGAAGGACAGGTTGATCGTCATCTGGACCGAGTTTACGCCTTTTCGCGCAACGGTCCGCTTACCGACGAGGAACGCGCCGCCATTCGCGTTTAGGGAAGGTGCATTTCTCAAGAAATGCCTCCCTCGTCCAAAGAAAGGAGTCCCGTGGAGGACAGAACCACACGGCTTGGAAAGATAGCTCTTATCGGTGGGGGAAAGATGGGAGAGGCCATCGTTTCCGGCTTGGTGAATGGAGCCATGTTCAACCCCGATTCCATTTTTGTCGCCGACCCAGGCGAGGACAGACGTGAGCGACTCAGCGCCGCTTATGGCATCAGCTGCGTCTCAGACGGCGCACAGATAGCTCATCCCACGACCGTGATAGTGGCCGTAAAGCCGCAGCTCGTTCGCGAGGTTTGCGAGCATCTCG
>JAISFJ010000146.1 GCA_031263665.1 Coriobacteriales bacterium | reverse complement strand
TTGGGGTTATGACAAATTGGGGGCGGGCTTGGGTGTGATTGATTGCGGTGAGGGTTACGTGGACTGGTTGGCCGAGGCGGTAGCTTTCGCCGGTAGTGGGGTCAACGTAGCGATGGTGTTTTCGTTCGTACTCAAAATCACCTGAGAGACTCTCTCTTTTGATGAAGCCTTCGGCGGTCGTTGTGTCTTCACGAGCCACGAGCCCTGCCGTGTTCAGCGATGTGATAACGGCCGAGAAGCGCTCTCCAATCCGCGGCTCAAGATACAGGCAGAGTTTGATGGCCGTTGCCTCACGAAAAGCGTGCTCCGCCTCTCGCTCCCCATCCGAAGAGTGTTCGCATATCCAACTGAGTTGCCGCAGCATGTCATCCGGAGCTGGCGCGGCGGCAAGCTGGCATTTAAGCAAGCGGTGAACCATGAGGTCGGGATAGCGCCGGATTGGTGAGGTGAAGTGCGTATAACCGGTAGACGCAAGGCCAAAGTGCATGGTATAAACTGGCGCGTATTTCGCTCGCTTCATGGCGCGCAGTAACAGGGTACTTACGAGATGATGCTCCGGCTTGCCTTCGCTCGCCTCAAGTATCGCCTGTATGTCCCGAGAAGTTTGCGGGGCCTGCTGGGTCGCATAGCCAAACTCTCTGAGCGTCGGCAGAAGTTCGTCTAAGGCCGCGGCGGAGGGCTCGTCATGGATGCGATAGACCATGGGAGCGCCGTGGGCAAGCATAAAGGACGCGACCTGCTCATTTGCCAGTATCATGGCTTCTTCGACCAGGGCGGTCGCGTCAGTTCTGCCACGAAGTCGTACGGCAAGAGGCATGCCACTGTCATCGAGAACGAGTTTGGCCTCCACTCCTTCAAATTCGATTGCGCCACGCGCAACACGTCTACGCGTAAGTTTTTGGGCGAGCTTATGCAGCGCGGATAATTTATCGACCAAAAGCTCCTTTTGGTGCGCTTCCTGTTGCGCCTCCCGGTGCGCTTCCCAATGCCCTTCCCGTTGCCCCTGCTCCTTGTCATCTAAGATGCGCTGCGCTTCGTCGTAGTTCAGGCGCGCCGAGGAGCGGATGAGCGAGGGGAAAAACGCACACTTTTCTACGCTCCCGTCTGAAGCCATGGTCATGTCGAGGCTAAAGGCGCGTCGGTCCTCATTCGGACGCAGAGAGCAAAGCCCGTCGGAGAGCGGCGAAGGGAGCATGGGGATAACGCGGTCGGGTAGATAGACACTCGTTGAGCGCCTGCGCGCGTCGAGGTCAAGCGCGCTGTTCCACAAAACATAGGAACTCACATCCGCGATGTGTACGCCAAGCACCATTTTCCCATCGACAAAATCGAGTGAGAGCGCGTCGTCAAAGTCTTTGGCATCCTCGGGGTCGATGGTAAAGACGAAGCGGTCCCTGAGGTCACGGCGGGCAAGGTTTGCGTCGAGAGGTTCTGCAACAGGATGCTCCGCCCCCGCGCCAGGGTACTTTGCAGTGGGGCGCTCCACCCCCACGGCATGAGGTTCCGCGCCAAAACGCTCCACATCAAAAGGCTCAACATCAAGGTCGGCCTGCCCTGCCTCTTTCTGGCGTCGCGGCGGCATATGAGTTTGCACCAGTTGCTGCGCTTCCTCAGTCGCCGCGGGAGAAAAAGCGGTCTCAAAGCCATGGCCACGAACGATGATTTCGATGTCCATCCCTTCATCATCTTCCCGGCCAATGATTTCTTCGATAAAGCCTTGAGCTGCCTCGATGCGGCCGGGATAGGTGGTGAGACGCACAACAACGACGCTGCCTTCCGCGGCATATATGCCCTCAGGGGCCCGGTGGTCCAAGAATACGTCATAGGGAATGTGCTCATCAAAGGGGTGAACGACGCCAAGGCCATCCGCGTAACGCACGACGCCAACAAGCGTTTCGTGTGCGCGCTCCAAAATACCTCGCACGCTGCCGAGCATCTCATGCTCGTGTCCTCCATCGCTGAAGTGCAGATGCTGGGCGCTCGTCTTGCGCATCCTCTGGCGCCGGCGCTTCTCAAGAGCATGAAGTCGCGCCACCTCAACACGGTCGCCGTCCATGGCTCCGCGCAGGTAACCACGCAAAACAAAGTACTCGCCATCGGGGGTATCGACAAAACCATAGCCCTTACGGGTGACGCGGATGATTCCGGCGCTCACCTTACTGCGCCTTTGTCTACGACGAGCCATTGTGCCCCTTCACCCCTCCCTCAGCTCTTCAAGCAGCACGGCAAGCGCCGCGTCGAGCTGCAAATCAACGCCCTCCTCATAAAGATAATCATCGCTGGCGAGATGGTCGCTCAAAGCGGTACTCACCCATTCGGTCGCCGGCTGCACAACAACGTCCGGCGTAACGCCAACGCCGTCGAGAACCGTACCATCAGGGCTCATATAGTGGGCAGTAGTATATTTGAGAGCGCCGCCCCAGCTGAGCCCGTGAATGTCTTGCACCGTGCCCTTCCCATACGTGACTTCACCGACGATGACCGCCCGCTTGTGGTCTCGAAGCGCAGCCGCGACCAACTCGGACGCGGAGGCGGATTGCCCGTTGACGAGCAGCACCAAAGGCGCCTCGGTAGCAAGCTCTCCGGTCACATTTTTGGTGATGAGGCCGCTGCGTTCCTCTATCTGAACAACCGCGCCTTCGGCCACAAACAGCGAGGTGATGTCTATCGCCTGAGTGAGATAGCCCCCGGGATTGCCCCTCAGATCGAGGATGAATGACTGTGCCCCCTTGAGCTTAAGTTCACCCAAAACCTCACGCAACTCGTGTGCGCTCTGTGCATTGAAGCGACGCAGATACGCATAGCCGACAGCTTGACCGTCCTGTTCGATGAGATGCGAGATGATAGTGGGAACATTCACATCACGCAAAACGAGCGGCGTCTCGCGCTCTTCTTCTCCCCGGCGCCACGTGAGAGAAACTTCTTCGCCCACCGGACGGCGAATCGCCTCAATCGCCTCGGAAAGCTCCCAATCATGCGCGTCACCGTCGATGGACAGTAGCACATCACCCGTCATGATGCCGGCGTCAAAAGCGGGCGAGTCCTCGTAAACCTGAAGAACCGTAAGTTCGCCACTCATGTCGGTGAGCACGATACCCACGCCTGAATACTTGCCCTCCGAGCCCCGAAGATACGCCTCGTATTCTTCCGGTGTGAAATACTGAGCGTAGGTGTCGTCGCTCGCCTCGATGAGCGCACCTATGGCCGTGGTGGTCGCGGCGTCCAAATCCCCTTGCGTATAACGGTAGAGCGCTCTGGCGTCGAGCATGTCCGCGACCTCGCTTAGGCGCGCGGAGAGCTGAGTGGCCGGCGTTGCTTCGTCTAACGTGGACGCTCCCTGAGTCTGAAGCGTTCTTAACCCGGTGAGTTTTCCCACATCCAACAGGCCAAAAGACGCGCTCAGATTGCCCACAACAAAAACGACGCAGACAAAGAGAACGGCGAGCAGGCAGACGCCCCAACTCTTAAACAACTTTTTGGCGGGACGCGATGGAGTTGCCGAGGTATGAAGGGTCTTGCCTGTCACCGGAACTGTCAATCTACACTTTGAGATAGCGGCGCATCGCCCAAACCGAACCGAACAGGCCGATGACGAGTCCGGCAATCAACAAGACAAAGTAAATCATCCCCAAACTCAAGGCGGCAAGGTCAAAGGGCAGCCAAGGGAGGGATGTCTCCGCCTTTTTGAGCGCATATTCGCAGATGAGAGAGATAGAACCGATGGCGAGACCCGCTCCGATGAGAGCCTGCAGCGCTCCCTCCATGAGAAAGGGGCCGCGGATAAACCCGTTTGAGGCGCCAACGAGACGCATGATGGCTATCTCTTTGCGCCGGGCGAGAATGGCCAGTCGGATGGTGTTGTTGATGAAGATGAGCGCGACAAATATCAGCAGCAACACGAGCGCCAGACAGACGATACGGATGATATTCGCAAGGCTGAACAGTTGCTCGATAATCTCCTTGCCGTATTTGATGGACTCATCAGGCTCATTGGGCTGGTCAATCACCTTGCCAAAAACGGCGTTTCCCTTAATCTGCTCAACAACCTGCTCCACCTTTTCGGGGTCGTTAAGCGATATTTCAAATGACGCCGGTAAGGGGTTGCCGTCCAGTTGCTCGGCTATTCCCGTTGTCGACTGCTCCTTAAAGCGCTCCAGCGCCTCGTCCTTGCTGATATAGATGACATTGTCCACTTCTGGCAAGGAGCGCGCAAAATCCTCAAGCTCGCTGACATCCGGCTCAAGAGCACTGTCGCTGAGATAAACGGTGATGGAAACCTGATTTTCAATCGAGGCGACCATTTGGTCGATGATGAGCGAAGCAACCATGAATACGCCAATGACCAGCAGAGATAAGAAAATGGTGACCACGGCACCAAGCGTCGTCGAGAAATTCTTCTTTGAATTGCTGAGTGCCTCGCGGATGAAATAAGCAAAACTACGCATCGATTCCATACACCCCCTTATCTTGGTCGCGGACAAGGTAGCCGTTCTCCAGCGCAACCACACGCTTGCGTAAAGAATCGACCATCTCCCGGTCGTGGGTAGCAACCAGAATCGTCGTCCCCGTGCGGTTAATGCGGTCGAGCAATCTCATGATGCCCAATGAGGTCTGCGGGTCGAGATTGCCCGTCGGCTCGTCACAGATAAGCAACGGGGGGCGATTGACGATTGCCCGAGCGATGGATACGCGTTGCTGCTCGCCACCCGAAAGCTGGTCGGGGAACTGGTCGAGCTTATCCTCAAGGCCGACGAGACGCAGAACTTCGGGAACCTGCGTGCGCACGATATGCTTCGACTTTCCGATAACCTCCAAGGCGAAAGCAACGTTTTCAAAAGCGGTCTTATTGGGCAGCAGCTTAAAATCCTGAAACACGCAGCCTATATTGCGGCGCAGATAGGGAACGCGCCAATTCCTCATGCGAACAACGTCCTCACCCGCCACGGTAAGCCGCCCTCGTGTCGCAAGTATCTCGCGGTTTATCAGGCGAATGAACGTTGATTTTCCACTACCGGAATGGCCGACAAGAAAAATGAACTCTCCGGCATATATCTTCAACGAGATACTGCTCAGTGCGGGATTATCGGGCTGAGCGGGATATACCTTGGTGATGTTTTCGAAATGAATGACGGGTGTCGTCCCTGCGATTTTTCGGTCGATTTCCCGGTCGATTTCGTCTTGCGAACGCGAGTCTTCAGCAGGGACGCCGGCATTGCTCGAAGCGCCTGCGCCTGCGCCTGCGCCCACTCCTGCGCCCGCGTCGACTTGAGACTCATCAGTGGCCACCATCGGTATCGAGGCCGACATGGCCGCCGATGGGGTCGCGGACGGAATCGCTGATGGGGCTTGAGCCGAGGTTGGAGCCGGGGTCACAGCCGGGATTGCGGATGGATTTGCTGATGGGGTCGCACCTTGAGTCGCAAACGAGGTCGTGGATGGAGCCGCGGCGATGTCGCCCGATGCGCCCGATGCGCCCGTTGCCTCAGGGTTTGAAGCGCTGGCGGCAGTGGTGGCACCCGTCGCGGAAGTGTAGGTCGCAGCCGAATTGTACGCGCCAGCGGTATCCGCCGTAGCCTGGGCTTCACCCTCACGCGGTACCTGCACCACAACCGGCAGTTGAGCCGAAGAGGCAACAGGTGGTACCGTAATCGCCGACCTCTGTCTTTCGGGGTCAGCAGCCGTTTGTGAGAGCAGCTCTTCGACAATTTGCGAGGTAGAGGTCTCTTTTGCTTTCTTCAATTCTTCGTCATCGCGTTCATGAAAAGCCCCGCCCGGAACAAGGATGGGATTAACGTGAGATGACTGCTGGGAAGTATCTTGGTTTTGCGCCTGGTTCTCGTCCGTCACGTTCACTCCGTTCATTTAATCGACAGTTCGTGCAGGAGTTGAGTGTCTCGCCCCTTCGCCCGCTACTGGCATCATAACCCCCTACCCAATAGCGCCACGAAGTTTTTTCATTGTACCACAACAAACCCCCCAATTAAACGCTGCACACCGTCTGCAAACCCTTTGCGAGCCTGGCTACGTTGAAAACAACACCGACATTAGCTCAGTTAATCCTGCCTTACGCTCACCTTGCCAGACACAAAAACAATGCATTATTTGGCGCAGTAACGTTAAGTCGTTCCTATGCGTCAGTTGTTCTTCATCAGGATAGTTGCCAGCATGTCGGCTACATTTTCGCAGGCATCGATGCAGCGTTCCATGCGTGAAAAGACGTTGCTCCACATGAGAATGTATACTGGGTCCTCTCTGTAATTTTTATAAAGGTCGCGAATCGAT
>JAISFJ010000130.1 GCA_031263665.1 Coriobacteriales bacterium | reverse complement strand
GCCCGCCCTGGCCAGGGCGGGCGCTGGTGGTGGCGGCGCTGGTGGTGGCGTTGGCGAGGCAGACGCGGGTGGCGCTGGTGGCGGTGCGGGCGACACGGATGAGGCGGCCAGGGGCGACGACACGGGCGACACGGGCGACACGGGCGGCGCTGACGGCGCGGATGAGGCAACCAAGACGGGTAACGAGCAGAAATACGATGTCTATTTCATCGACTGGAACATGCCCGATATGGACGGCATCGAGCTCACGCGGCGCGTTAAGGCACGTTTTGACAGCGAGGCTCTGGTCATCATGACCTCATCGGTCGAGTGGGATGAAATCAAAACAGAAGCAACCGATGCCGGAGTGGACCGGTTTTTGCAAAAGCCGCTCTCCCTATCCAGTATTGCCGACTGCCTC
This sequence comes from Coriobacteriales bacterium, assembly GCA_031263665.1. Classification (GTDB taxonomy): domain Bacteria; phylum Actinomycetota; class Coriobacteriia; order Coriobacteriales; family UBA8131; genus JAITEK01. Next base: position 3,009 of record JAISFJ010000130.1, on the reverse strand, counting down.
AACGAGCTTTTTGCCGCAAGCGCCATCCGTCAAACAGAACGAGAGGCCGAACAGCTACCCGACCTCGGCTCCTATCGCATATTGCTCGCCGAGGACATGGAAGTCAACCGCGAAATCGTCTTAGCACTGCTCGAACCGACGGGCCTTATTATAGAGTGTGCTGAAAACGGCCTCGAAGCGCTTCAGAAATACGAAAGCGACCCCGCGCGCTATGCCCTCATCTTCATGGATGTGCAGATGCCTGAGATGGACGGGTACGAGGCAACCCAAAAGATACGCGCTCTCGATACGCCGAAGGCCAAAAAGGTGCCCATCGTCGCGATGACGGCGAACGTGTTTCGCGAAGATGTGGAGCGATGCCTCAACGCGGGCATGAACGACCACGTGGGCAAACCACTCGATTTTCCTGAGGTCATAGCAAAACTCAAAAAATGGTTACCCGCGCCCCTTCCCTCACCCTCTGCCCCCATGGAGAAATGACGCAGCGGCTTGGCGCATGAGGGGGCGGGGGGCCTCAAGAGGGGTTCCTTGGGTTTGGGACCATATCTCGATGGTGAGGGCGGCCTGTTCTATGAGCATACCGAGGCCGTCGATGGCTGTTGCTCCCACTTCGCGAGCTCCTTTGATGAGTGCGGTTTCGCCGTGGCCGTAGACCACATCGAGCACGGTGAGCTCAGGTTTCAGCGCCTTGAGCGGAACCACCGCGGCATCATCTGGGTGCATCCCAACCGTCGTCGCGTCTATGAGAATGTCTGCCCGCTCCAACGTTGCGGCAACATCCGCGTATCCGATAACCTTCATCGAGGGCAACGAGAGCAATGAGGACAAAGGAGACCGCAAAACCGGCTCGTCCGTCTCGCGATAAGGCTCGTCCGTCTCGCTTCCCGTTCGCGGAGTTGGTGCGACATCTGTATGGCTCGTACGTTTAAGCCCGCGCTCCTTATCAAGGCGCTCGCACAGACCCAAAACCCGCTCGGCTCCTCCGCGAGGGTCCCGACTGGCAACATCTACCGAAGCCACGTTCGCGTCGATGAGTGCCAGCAGAGTGGACATCGCGACCGGGCCCGTCCCGCACAGGACAACGGAGGCGCCCGCCACCTTAACGCCGCCCTCCCGTTCAAGCGAGGCTATCAGACCGCGGCCGTCGGTATTGTCCCCACGTAAAACGGGGTGAGCGGAGACGGGCTGGGCGGAGACGGGCTGGGCGAGCGACTCATCTCCTGAGACAACGATAACGTTGGCACTGCCGGTCACCGCGTCAAACAAAGAGTGCTCGGCACAGGCCTCATACGCAAGACTTTTGTACGGTGTCGTCACGTTAAAGCCCACAAAGTTTTGCGGATTGGCCTTCGCTTCGGTAAGAATCGCAGAAAAGGCGGCAGCGTCTACACAGGGATATAGCGCGTATTCCCAGTCGAGGCCGAGAGCCGCGTAGGCCGCGTTATGGATGATGGGCGAAAGCGAGTGGTCTATGGGGTAACCAAGCAATCCTGCCTTTAACATGCGCTCTCCTTACAAACGCGGCTTTCTGTCGCGCAACAACAGGCGCTCAAAACGTCGAAACAACAGGGTGTACCAGAGGTCTTTTTGCGCCTGAGGCTCAACCAGAATGACGGACAGACCACACAGATGCGCGCCCAAAACATCCGTTATGATTTGGTCGCCCACGCACACAACCTTCTCCCCTTTCTGACAAGAAAGCACATCCAATGCCTTCTGATAAGCAAAGGGCAGAGGCTTCATCGCCTTATAGACGATGGGTACATCAAGCGCCTCTGCGTGCTCAAACACCGTCTTGTGCCAATTGTTTGAAAGCAGGCAGACGCGCAGCCCCTGAGCTTTGAGGCAAAAAACCCAATCGCGCACCTCGTCGGGCAGACGGCGCGTATCACGCGGCACCAAGGTGTTGTCGATGTCGAGCAAAACGATGCTGAATCCCTGCTCGACCAAAGACGCGGGTTCGATACACGCCACTGAACTTACATAGTCATCGGGCGTAAAAAATGCCATGGTCTGAAAACTTTCCTGTCGCGACCATCAACCGGGGATGGCAAAGAGCTCAGCGTAGACAACGTTTGCGGCCTCAAACTCTTCATACGTCGTACAAAAGGTGTGTGTGCCTTCTTTGGACGTGAGCACGTAATAGAGATAGTCGGTCTCGCTGGGATGAGCCGCCGCCTCAATCGACTCGACGCGTGGCGAGCAGATGGGGCCAGCGGGCAAGCCTGCGTTCAGATAGGTGTTGTAGGGGCTTTCGATGGCAAGGTCGGTCTCGAGCAGCGGATGCCCGTCGTAGTTCTCAAGACCTATCGTGTAGACAACCGTGGCGCATATCTGCAAGAACATGCCCTCGTGCAGCCGATTGTAAAGGACAGACGAAACGAGCGGGCGTTCCTCCGGAGCAGCGGTTTCCTTTTCAATCATCGACGCCATCTTTACCACATCGTACAGCGTAAGATTCTTGCTTTCGGCATAGCTCATATCGAGCTCGGCAGTTTCGATGACAAACTGGTTGAGCAGCACGCAAATGACATCTTTTGCGCTTGCTCCCGCAGGAATCATATAGGTTTTGGGATAGAGGAAACCCTCCATCGAATTATCGTAGACCCCCTCCAAAAACGGGTAATCTGCAACGTAGGCGTCGGCAGAATGTGCCTCGGCGATAAACTCATCAGCCGGAATACCACAGGCCGCCTCGACCTTTGCGGCCGTAGCTTCGAGCGTCAGCCCTTCGGGGATGGTGAGCTTATTGCCTTCCTCCGTCGCGTTCGGCCCGGCAATCAGCACATCTAAGGCCTGGTCATCCGTCATGCCGGTATACATGGTGTATCTTCCCGGGAGCAACCTGCCTTCCACCCCGCGGTCCTGGATAACACCGATAAACGAGGTCTCGCTGGTGATGACCCCCGCCTCCTTGAGGATGCCGGCAATCTCTGCACCGGTGGAGCCCTCTAAGATGAATACCGGGACCTCTTCGCCGCTGGCAACAACGGGGGCGGGTTCAAACAG
>JAISFJ010000108.1 GCA_031263665.1 Coriobacteriales bacterium | reverse complement strand
AAGGTGCACGTCCCCCTGACACCTTTCGGTGCTCACCGTGCTCTCCGCTATGCCTGCGACCAGTAACCGTCAACTCTCTTTGAGCAGGGCTGACAGTTCTGTGTCGCTCAGGTCGTAGCGAAAGGCCAGCGAGAAGAAGGTGCGCACTTCGGTTTTGAGGTCGATACCCGCCTCGGCGACGTAGTTGGGATAAAGCCTTTCCAGCAGCCAGAGACAACCAAGTATGCGCACGGCGGAAGGGGGGCGTCCGAACCATGAAAAGGGGCTTTGCGGTATCTGGTAGACCTCTCCCTGGGCAACAGCCGGCACCACGCTCCATGCGCGGTCGGTGAGTATCTCGTTGTACAGGTCGCTTTTTGCCGTGTCGCTCATCGAGTATTCGCTTACCAGTATCGCCGAGGGGTTCCAGGTGATTATCTGCTCGATGCTCACGTTGGGCATACCCATCCCCTGCCCCTCGCTACCCGGCAGATCGACCACATTGCGGGTGCGTAGAAGGTCTAAAGCGTCCTGCACATGCAGCGAACCCACCGGGTCGGTCTGAAGGCCGCCTTTGCCCTCCGAGAGAAAGACGCTGCGCAGTTCGTGTTCGGGAACAGAGGCGACGACCGCGCGAATCAAATCGAGCCTCTCTGAGAAATACGACGTGAACTCCCGCACGCGTTCGACTTTCGCCTCGCCAAACACTTCGGCCAAAAACCCATAGGTTTCAACCACCCGTTCGATGTTGCAGTCGCACAAAAGCACGGGCAGGCGCATCTCTTCGGCGATGCTGTCTGCCATCCGCACCCCCGCCTCATCGATTGACCAGAAGCACAAAAGTACATCGGGGCGCGCTGCCAACACCTCTTCCGCGTTGGGCACGCTGCCCGCACCCATCCACACGCCGAGAGAGGGCTTTTCGAGTGTGGCTTCATCGAGGAAGACGGCATCGGCTGCCTGGGGTTTGAAGTTCCAACCCACCAACAGAGTCGGATCAAGCATATAGACATCGACCGTACCGATGGGATTGGTGCAGAGCACACGGGTGACCTCCTGCGGTATCCTGACGCTGCGTCCACCCATATCGGTAATGTTGCGCCACGCGCCCCCTGCACCCGTGCACGAAGAAAGCAGGGGAACAGCGCCAAGGGCAAGGGCGACAAAAGAAAGCCCTGCAAAGGAGCGTCGTGTGAACAGGCGCCTGTTCGTCCACGCAGGCGCCTGCGTACTCATTTGTGCAATCGGTTTCGTACTCATATGTCCCCCAGAAGGGGGGCACACAGGGGGATGGCGGTCCCGGCAGAAGTGGTGGCAGTCGCGAAGGCCACTTCGGTGCCATAAAGGCTGTTCAGCAGCTCGGGAGTGATGATCTCGCGGGCGTCTCCCAGAACAAAAGAACCGTCGCGGCCCATGCAGGCGACCCTGCCGCCCAAAAGGAATGCCTGGTTGGGGTCGTGTGTGGTCATGATGATGCCGAGTGAGGCGGTTGTGGTGGCGGCAAGACTGCGAATCAGGGAAAGCACACGAGCCTGATTGCCAAAGTCAAGGGAAGCCGTCGGCTCATCCATGACCAGAAAGGCCGGCTCCTGAGCAAGCGCCCGTGCGATGAGCACCATCTGGCGCTCACCACCGGAAAGCTGGGTGTAGTCGCGTGTGGCCAGTTCCTCGACACCCAATGAGACCATCACCTGCATAGCCGCATCCTCATCACGTTTTGTGGGGCTTTGAAGCGTTCCCATCTGCGGCGTGCGCCCCATCAGCACAACCTCAAGGGCACTGAAGGGAAAGGCGGGACTGTGGTCCTGGGGGATATAGGCAAATGCCTGCGCAAAGCGTCTGCGCCCCCATCCGGAAGTATCCTCGCCGTCGTATGCCATCCTGCCACCCAAAGGCGCAAGCAGCCCGAGCATGGTCTTAAAAAGCGTGGTCTTGCCCGCACCGTTGGGTCCGAGCAGACAAAGCGTCTGCCCGGAGGAAAGCTCAAAGTCGATACCGGCGACAACTGACCGTTTGCCGTAACCGCAGCAGTAGTCCTCAACTCGTAGCGTCGCCATCAATGCACCTTCCGCGTGCGGGCTATACTCCTGTCATTCCCGCGTGACGGTGAAGCTGTCAGCCAGGGCAAAGCCACGACGTAGCTTCGGGAATCCACGTGGATGCTTTTGGGACGGAGCACCATCAATGCACCTTTTGCGTGCGCGCAATCAGATAAATGAACAGGGGGGCGCCGATGATGGAAGTCAGTATCGACAGCGGTATCTCGGTGGTGTAAATCGAGCGGCACAGGTCGTCCACCACCAGCAAAAAGGTGGCGCCCAAAAGCATGGAGGCGGGAAGCAGCACGCGCTGATCGGCACCTACCAAAAAGCGCGCGAGGTGCGGCACAATAAGTCCCACCCAGCCCACCATGCCTGCCACAGCAACCGAGGCGGAGGTGAGCAACGTGGCAAAGGCCACCACCAGAAGGCGCACCCGTCCGACTTCTACGCCAAGCGTCAGCGCCTCTTCATCACCGGCAGACATGACGTTTATCTTCCATCGCAGCACAAAAAGCCCTGTTCCCCCGATGACAACTGCAATCACAAGCCAGATGAGATCGCTGTCACGCACAGCAGACAGTCCTCCCATAAGCCAAAACGTGATCTCCGGCAACTGCGAATTGGGGTCGGCGACAAACTTGACTGCCGAGGTGAACGCCTGAAAGAGATTGCCTATGACCATGCCGGATAAGACGAGCACCAGCACGCCGCGCATCGAGCGCCCTATGGCCTGCGAGAGAAAATACGAGATGCCCACAGCCAAAAGTCCCATGACGAAGGCCGAGACTTCCACGAGTGCCCCGCCAAGCGAGAATAAAATGCCGAGCGCAGCACCAAAGCCCGCACCGGCAGACGCCCCCAGCAGATCGGGCGAGACCATGGGGTTTCTGAATATGCCCTGGTAGGCACAGCCGGCACCGGCTAAAGATGCGCCAACGAGCACCGCTGCCGCCACCCGCACCAAACGAAAAAGAAGGATGTTTGCCGTGGTCGTATCAAAGCTGAGCAGCTCTTTCCAAGGCACGGCATAGCGCCCGACGGTGATGGACAAAACGAGAGCCGCAAGCAGCAGGACAGCAAGTGCGCAGATAACAGCTGCCGCATGACGGCGACGACCAGCTATCTGCGGTTTGTGGTTGGACCTACCGTCTGATTCGCTTTTGGAGGCGCGCTCTTTGCTCAATCGACCACCCCCTCATACAGGGCGGGTGCGATAATCTGCCCGTCTATGGCCTCGCGCGCAACAACGGTCACCACATCACCCTGGGCACTGATGGTATAGGCAGAGCCAAGACCGCGTTTGAGTGGTTCTACCAGATAGGCGGCATAGCGCTCACGTCCGGTGTCGCTGTTGGGATAAGACGCGAACTCATGGTTGTGCACGAGTATACGCTCACCTTCAGGCGCAAACACAAACCACGAGACCGCACGGATAGCGGGTGTCTCGACGACGCGGAAGGCCGCCTGTGCCGCTGTGCCGGATGCGGCATCACCCACGGTCGCCTCCACGAGTTCAATGGCAAGCCCCGAGGGGATCTGAAAGTGCAGCGGTCCCTCCAGGACGGCATTTGGCCCGTTTTCTGCCGCCACAAGATGGGCAAGTGCGCCCGACGCATCGCGCGAGGCAATGACAAGTACGCCCTCATAGACGGCGAAGTAATGCGCGCCCGAGGTACCTTCAGCGCCCTCAGCGGGAACAAGGGCAACGAGCAGGGTGTCGTCACCTTCAAGGCTAACCGTCGTGGCGATGGCGTCTTTGTCCAAAGCCTCGCCGTTTAAGCTAAGCTCCAGGCCATCCGTCACAGCACCAGTAGCCTGGAGGGGCCTGTCGAATACGATACGTGCCTCAACGCGCTGGCCAGCCTCAGTACCGTCTCCCCTCGAGGTGATACGAGCCGACGCCAAACGAGGCGAGTCCGCCGTCACTTCTACAGCCGTATCGCAGCCTGCCAGCGGCAGGGCAAAGAGGACTGCGGCGAGAAGCGCCGAGGCGAGGACAACACCCGGCAGGGCTTTGCCCTCTTTGTTATTTCTGCCACCCCACCGGCGCATCAGCCAGCGCAACACCAGACCGATGCAGATGAGTGCTGCCATGCCGGCGCCAACAAAAAGCAGCACAGGTGCGAAGGGGGCTTCCACATTCACCTCGACCGTTGCCTGAGCGTTTTCGTAATGCGGAAGGTTCGCGTCTATCGAAAGCGTCGCCGCCCCCTTTCCCCAGGGCATGAGCCACCAGCTTTCTCCCAGGCGTATGACTTTCACGGTATTGGTGCTGTCGCTTGCAATCGACAGCACGGGTGCAGTTGGCTCAGTGCCGTTGCAGGCACAGGCTCCGTACTCATCGGGGATACCGCACAGGCAGGGATCAAGCCCACACATCTCAGGCATACCACAGTCAAGACCCGTCTGTATGATTCCAGGCGATGCCTCAAGTTCAAGGCGTCTCGGCAAAAGGCCCAGGCTCACCTGCTCGGGGGCTGTCAACTCCAACTCAGGCAAAGAGCGCCTCCACATCGAGAATCGCGGCATCCCCGTTGCCTTGTGCAAGAAATATCTCTTCCAAAGATGCACCGGGGTAGCTCTGGCGGATATCTTCGGTCGTTCCCGAGAATACCAGATGGTTGCCGTCTATCATACCCAGATCGTCAGCGATATCCTCTATCTCAAGCAGGTTATGTGAGGTTATCATCACTGCGGCATTGCAGGTACGCGCGTAGGCACGCAAAATACGTTTGAGCAAACGGCGCTTGAAAAGATCGAGGCCATCAAAACTCTCGTCCAACAACAGGACCTTCGCCCCCGAGGCAAGACCCAGCGCTATACCGCACTGGCGAGCCATGCCCTTGGAAAAGCCCTCGATACGCGCGCGCTCATCCAGACCAAAGGCTGCGAGCAGCTTGAGATAGACGTCATCTGACCAGGCCGGGTAGTAGCCACGGTAAAAGCGCGCCATCGTATGAGGCGTGGCCTGGGAGATGAAGTAGGGCTCGTCCGCCACAATGAACAGCTCGCCTGTGCGCGGCGGGCCAACCCGCCCGTCGAGACGCACCTCGCCTGACGTGGGCCGATAGATACCTGCGATGGTTTTAAGCAGCGTTGTCTTGCCCGCACCGTTGTAGCCCACCAATCCGAACACGCTGCCATCGCGCACGGTAAGCGTGATGTCTTCTATCGCAATAAAGCCACGGTGCCCGCCGTAGCGCTTGGTGAGCGAAAACACCTCGATCATGACATTCCTCCCCTGGCGCTGCCCGTACCGCCCGTGCCGCCCGTGCCATCGGCGCTGCCCGTGCCGCCCGTTTCGCCCGTACCATCGGAGCCGCCCGTACTATCGGTGCCGGCTGTGCCATCGGAGCCGCCGGTACCGCTGGCAGCGTCCCTGGCGCTCATGCCACTTCCCCCGCCCATGAAGGCCGGTATCTCATCCGCGGGCAGGTAGTAGTAGACCCATACGTCTACGCCGCGCAGTTTGGCCTGCACCAGATAGCCTCCACCCATGAAACATGCCGTACGCAGGCGCGGCGCAAGCGCGGCAATCTCGGCGCTGTCACGGGTCGCATTCGGTATATCAAAGTCCGGCGCCGCCCAAAAGCGCCCAGGCACCTCGCTTCGGTAGCCGATGAAAAAGCGGCTCGTCGGCACGGTCGCCGCTGAGTTCACCACACTGGCGTAGGGATCATCGACAAGCCATGAGAGTTCCTCAATGAGCGTGGGGTCGACGCCTCGAGAAAGATAGACGCCCAAACCGTTGTCTTCAAACCATGCCCGCGTCTGCGCAAAGTCTGGCGCTATCGGCACAACCGTGCCAGAAAACGAGAAGCCAAAGCTGGTAACGTCTATCTGTGGCGAGGTGCTAAACATGAGGATGGCATAAGGCTGCACGGGCTGCGCGTAGCGCTCGTGTGCGCTTTGCGCGACCACATCTTTGGCAAGCGCACGCAAAAGCTCTCCGCGCGCGACCTCGCCCAAGTCAAGCGCGGTTATGACGTTGTAGTTGGCGTCGGTCACATAGACCGCGCCCGTGCGATAGGCAAGGGCGGTGTTTGCGCTTGCAAGGGCGGTACGTTCTTCGTCGGAAAGCCCCGTCGCGTCGCCGGTAATAGCCGCCTTCTCGAGGGCGGTCACCTGAGCCGAATCATCCAGAGCGAGCAGGCCCTCAAGCTCCGAGATGCGGGTGCGGTCAAAGTAGCGCACCTGTACAGAACCATTCTCAAGCGTATAGCGAACGACCATGTCGTAGCGTATGACAGAGGCGGAAAAATCGCTCTCGTCAGTAGCAGGCGATACGCGGGCAGAGGTGATAAGACCTGCGTGAGCCGCACGCACCACCTCGATGCTTGCGGCATCGTCAAAGCGGTATTCCGCATGATAGTAGTAGGCGGCATTCGATGCGGTGCCCGAAAGCGGGCGCGCCAGATAACTCGGCGTGCCAACAGAGCTTACCTCGACCGAGACGACCTCACCTGAGGCGGGAACCCAGGCCGAAAAACCGAAGGCGCCGCCTGCGATAATCGCCGTGCAGGCTGCGACACCTACACACTCAGCCGCAAGAACGTAAAGCGAATGCGCCAGGCGGCTTTTCCCCCTGAGCGGCCCGCGCAGCAAAAACAGCGACAGGGCCACGAAGGCTGCGGCGCCAAGCGCCAAAGCGACACTCACATCCACCGGCGCCACAGCGAAAAACAGGGCGGAAAAGAGCAGAAAGGCCGCCACCGCAACTGTGAAGAAGGCAAACGGCGTGTTCATGCCAGCCATTTGCGCCTGCTCACCGGGCCGCAGATACAGTGCCCAGGCAGATGCGACCGCAACAAACAAGGCGACAAGCGTCCAGCCGACGATTGGCGCCCAGCTGCCGAGGACAGGAGTATACACCGGATGCATGACGCGAAAAAGCTGATGAGTGGCCCCGAGATCGTTAAAAAACAGCGCGGGATTGAAGGCGGATGTGGCCTCAAGCAGCGAAGGCGCCAAGGTCGCATCCGAGCCAAAGGGCGCTTTGCCAAAAGGCGAACCTACCAAAAGGTGAGCGCACAGCGCGTCAAGACCCCAGGCAACAGCGCTCACGCTCGCGAGCAGTGCCGCCGCAAACGCCACACACTCAAACAGCGTACCCGCACAAACACACGCGATAGACGTCAGCGTAAAGGCGACAAGGCCGCAGGCAAGATAGCCGCTCAGCACATAGAGAAACGAGGCAAGCTCGCCGTCGTACCAATCAAGAGACACAACATTTAGGGTAAGCGAGACGGCAAACGGCACGCCGATGGCCACAACCAAAAAGAGCAGTCCCACACAAAACCGGTGTGCAAACAGGCGAGGGCGCCTGATGCCACAGCTCAAAAAGGCACTCGAAGCGCGCTTGTCGCGCAAAAAGCGCAGCAGAACGAGTGCGAGTGCGGCACCATAGACAAGCACCGCAAGCGTGACAGCAAGCGACAGGTTCTCGTCGAAAAAGCGAAACTTAAGCTGGTCGTGCGTATAGTTGACGTTGAAGATGGAGCGTTCCGCCACTGCGACGGTCGAGACGGGAATAAGCAGCGTAAAGCCCACAAGACCGCAGGCAAACACCGCCAGCGCGCCACGCAGGCTTTGGACAAAGTCATGCAGATGAGGATGGGCAGGGGGACGGGGCAAAGTGTCCCTACCGCTGAGGCGGTGGGACACTTTGCCCCATCCCCCCCTGTCCCAGGAGACGCTTGCCCCGTCACCCTTACCCGTTGCCATCAACGGCGTCTTTCTCACAAACTCCCCTGCTGCGCTTTTGCCTCGCACGTATCAACACCAGGGTGACTATGAACGCAACAAGAAGCGCCCCGAGTATCACAAGGATAACAGGTAGGCCCACAGGCGAAGCCGCGGCGGAACCCTGTCCCCCATCGGCTGATGTCGGAACCTGTAAGGCGGGGATTGCCGCGATGTTCTCAGCCGAGATGGCCCACACCGAGCAGTGGTCGGTCTCAAAGGCGATGTATCCGCTTTCGACGCCGAGTCCGTCGAGCACATGGCGAAAGCCTCCCGTCTGCTCATCATAGAGATACAGACTCAGCGCGTCGTCTACGGTAAGAGCGGAGGGGGCGGCGATATATAAGACCGCCGGCGCGGGCAGCGCCCCGTCAAAGGCAAAGTCGAGCACGAGGGTCTTATCGACCTTGTCCAGCAGGGTTGACACGAGCCCTGTTCCTGATTGAGAGACTGTCAGACCGAGGTCAAGTTCATCGAAGGCATCAAGCGCGGCGGCGTCCAAATCCCTGCCATAGAAGGTCCACGAGTAATCAGGGCGCTCCAGGCTGCCGCCATGCCAGAAGGTTATCTGTTCGTCAGTCCCGGCCACCTCTTTAAGTTTGGCTATGGTATCGGCGCCCGAGCCTATCTGAGCAATACGCGCGCTTGTGCCGTGCATCTCTATGACGGTATCTCCCGCCTGCACATCCTGCGCGTTCGCATCAGCCGCGGCCTGAGCAAGCTCGGTCGGGTTTGCCGTAACGCCGCTGTTTTGCGCGCCTGAGTTTTGCCCTCCCGTACCTGTCGCAGCGTTGTTGGTGGTGTTTGAGCTGTTGGAAGAGCCATTCGGCGTGCCTGAAGGTGGATCGCTTACCACAACGGAAATGGTGGCGCTTGCAGAGGAGAACTGGCGCAGCGAGGCGGTAAGCGTGATGGTGGCAGAACCTGCGCCCACGCCGTATATCTGCACGGCGCCGCCCGAATAGCCTGCCGTTGCCACTCCCCCGTTTGATGAGGTAGCCGCAACGGAAGGATAGTAAGTGGTATAGGCAGAGCCGGCGCAGATGCACTGGCCGTTGGCGTCGGTGCACTCAGGCGGGCAGGTCTGGGGGCATTCCGCCATGCCGCAGCCCTGAGTTTGTGCGTCGGAAGCAGGCGAAAGCGTAACGCTGACACTTACCGACGAGCCGGTCTGCACGCTTATCGACGATGAACCCGCCGCTATGCCCACCTGCCCACGGTCATAGTAGGCATAGGCGCCCTGAGGCACCATGAGCACAAAAAGGCAAAGCAGCGCCAGCGCGATGCTTGCAGGGGCGAACCTGCCCAGCGTTCTGTTCTTATACACTCTCATGTCCAAAACCTTTCTGCCCGCTCCACCCTGCCACTAACCGAGTGCCAATTTTCCTCTTCGGAGAGGAATTGACACTCGCAATGACGAGACGGCGTAAACTGCAACTTTTGTACTACCTCTTCTATTCGACAGGTTCCTCGATATCTACCAGTTCATCAATCGAGGGGATATCCTCAAACACCAACTCGCTGGTATTCCAACCCTGCTGCATGGCAGCAAGCTCCACCCGGCGCCTGTGTCGTATGACCAAAATCACAACAAGCGCAGACACAGCAAGCGCGGGTATGGCTATAAGCGCAGGCACCGGCAGCCCGAAGGGAAAGGTCTGCTGACTGGCAGCGGCTTGTGGGGCTGAGGCAGTCGGCGTAGCTTCCGTCGGCGTAACCGCCGCAGCTTCCGGAGCCGCCGTGTCGCCAAGGCGCTGCGACGCGGGCAAGGTGAGGTCTACCGTCGACAAAGCCCATCTTGAACAATGCGTGAGATGAAAGGACACATAGCCGTCCGCAGCGACAAGACCACGCTGGTTTTCGGTAAAAGATGCTGTCCTCTCATCGAAGGTAAAAAGCGTAAGGCCCCCTTTGCCATCAAGACCATCGGGCATGATAACCGAGATAAGGGCGGGCGCGGGCAGAAGCCCCTCATGGGCAAAGTCGAGCATGAGCGTATCAAAAGCGCCGTCGCCATTGGCGTCATCGGCTGTCAGGGCGATCTCCAAGTCAAGTGAGGTAAGCGCTGCGGCCTGCTCTTTGGGAAGTTCCTGGCCCATGAAAGTCCACGTATACTCGGGGCGCTCGGCTGTACCGCCCGACCAGAAGGTCACGCTCTCGGTGGTGCCGGCAATCGTACGCAGGCGTTCTGCCGCCTGGATAGAGGCGTCGGTTGATGCCAGAGCAAGCTGTGGGCAAACAAGAAGCAGGGCAAGCGATACAGCGCACAGCACTTTTGCCAAAGCAACTCTGTGTCTCAGGGTATCCATCGCGTGTCTTTTCTCTCCAATAAAGATGCATCCAGCCGTAGAACAGAGGGGGTTAAGACCTATCCCATGATACCAGACGAAGACCGAATGAAGGTGGAGACCGGATAAGACTTCTCCGGTCTCCACCTTTGTTATCCTGTTGCCCTACTGTCCTGTAGGATCCTGCTACTTCCTTTCTTCAAGCTGTTTGCGCTGCGTGCGGACGACGCCGAAGAGATAGCTACCGCCGGCAAGAGCAAGTGCCAACAGAGCGAAGAGCACGTAGATAAGTATCTGGTTCGGGCTTTCGGCCGGCGTTTCTGCGACCGGCGCCAGAGGCGTTGCGGTATCGTCAACGGCGGAGGTGTTGTTGTCTACCGTCGAGGGGATGGAGCGCCCCGTACTGTTTGCAGACGGGGTGCTGCTCGCATCGGCCACCCGGTTGTCAGCCGCAGCGGTTCCGCTCGTGTCGGTGGTCGTTGGGACGGCGGTTCCGCCCGTATTGTTGTAGTAGTAATAGTTGGCAGGCGGGTTGGTCGTGTTGTTCGTGGTGTTGTTCGTAGTTGTGTTGTTGGTCGTATTGTTGTTGGTCGTGTTGCCGCCGGGGTCGGTTCCCGGGTCAGTGCCGGGGTCGGTACCGGGGTCTGTTTCGGGATCAGTACCGGGATCAGTACCGGGATCAGTACCGGGGTCGATAGCAGGAAAGTTGTCCTCAACAACACCTTGTGACTGATAAGCCACAATCCTGAGGTCTGACACCTCGCCCGCACGGGCCGTATCGGCAACTATGGTGATGGTGTCATCGCCGTTGTCTATGGCGTAGTAGCCTGGGAAGCTGTCCGAGGTGGCGCCGCTTCCGTAGTCCTCACGCTCGGTTCCGTTGAAGTAGCCTGCGATGAGCGCTCCGAAGGACGCCTCGTCAAGGCGCAGGTAGTCATGGAAGTGCGTGACGAGGTTTCCGCCATAGGAGTTGACGGTGCCAAGAGGTTGGCCGTCTGAGGTAAACATCATGTGCACCATGCCGCGCGTCGCGTCATCAGGAACCGCTACGGTTACGCTAACCGACGCGGGAGTATCGGCGGTACCAACCGCCGGAGCGGAGATAAGCGCTACGCCATTGGGAACAAACAGCTTCTGGATTGTCGGGAACTCGACGGCAACTCCGCTTGCGTTGTCGGTTACAAGCCCTGCAACCACGCCTGCCTTCGGCGCCAGATAAAGCTCGCCTGAGTAAGGCGCTTTATTCACCTGCAAATAGTGGTTATGAATCACTGGGTCCTCTCAAGCATTTACGAACATGTCTGCTTTGCCCACCTTGCTCAAGCGCTGTAACAAACTGATCTATCGGGTATTGGAACGCCTTGTTTTGGGAACTTCGGCGCCCTCTTTCACTCCACCCTTGCATGGGATTGTTCCCCCTTGAAAATTACCGGAAGTATCTTCCGATACAATCTATCCTTCATCCAGGACAATAACGAGTGTATCCTACCCCCCCCCCCCCCACGTCAAGGGTATGAGAAACGCTAGTTTTATTTGCAGTTTTAACGTGATTTATTCAAAAATAATTTGGACTCTTTATCGAAAAACAACTTTTAAACACAAAGATATGCTGCCGTTTGTCGATATCTACAGTTAAGTGTGTCAGATTTTGACCTGTTGTCACTCCAGGTAATTATTCAAGAAATTCCCCTGGAATATTGCAAAGTGGTCTTCTTCGGCAATGCTAATTTTTTTGCCCTTGCAAGCACCGCGAGGATAGGGATTAGGCCAAGCAAGCCCAAGCAGGACAAAAATAGGAGCGACAGAGTGTGAAGAATCCTGATTGTGGATTACTTTCAGTTGCGTGATGCCCCTCATGGCAACTTTGACATGAACAGGTCATCCATTGTTATCTGCGCATTCACAATGCCTGAATAGGTATTCTGCTTTACTCCGAATGGAGAGACGAATATCAATCTCAACAGCTTTCGTGTCCTTGCCTCATATTCAAAAGCTGCCTTTTTGTTGCGCAACAACAGATCTTCCGACTTTCCTATAATATATTCTGCTTCGGTGAACTTCATCTCACAAAGGTCAATGATCCCGTCACTGCGGTCAATAACCAGATCAACCTGAGCAC
Source organism: Coriobacteriales bacterium (assembly GCA_031263665.1). Taxonomy (GTDB): domain Bacteria; phylum Actinomycetota; class Coriobacteriia; order Coriobacteriales; family UBA8131; genus JAITEK01. The sequence continues at coordinate 1,645 of JAISFJ010000108.1, read as the reverse complement.
CAGGATCATGCTCTGTGCTCCGCCAAGTTGAATAGTTGGTCGCTACACCGCCGATGCCCAGCCCAGCCTTTATTTGTTCCAAATGCAAAAGACAAACTGTTTCAAAGGCATAGCCTCGCCATGCGTAATACCCGCCCTTATTGATATAACTCTCCCAAAACCGTTCGTCCTTGACAGCTGATTCCTTCATGAACTGAAGACTGAATAAAGTGAATTGATCTATCAGTTGATACAGGGACCCTTTGGATTTTTTGCCAAAGGCCCGATAACGACGGATGAAGCCGCTATTCTCCAAATCGTCCAATATTCGCGTCAGGTCGCCGCCGTCGCCAATAGCTGTTGCCTTACTTATCTCTGTTCGATCCATGCCACGCTTGAGCGTTCCGAGCGCTCTGACGACATGCATGCGCGAATCCGGGTCTCGAAACAGCGAAGCAAACACCCTGTTAAATTCCTTACCTAATTCTGCACCGTCCCTGAAGCACAACAGGTCGATATTCCTGTCAATGCTGTATGTTGGATTCATCAGACTCATATAATGGGGTATGCCGCCGAAGACCATATATCCTTGAATAACCTGCATCCTGTTTATCGCCATGTCCATTGACCGATAGTATTCCTCGCATTCAGCAAGAGTAAAGGGCTTCAGGTGAAATTGAGCAGTTATTCGATTGTATAGGCCGCCATAATTTTCAAGCAGCTTATTCTTTATCCATGTTGTTGCCGAGCCACAGACTATCAGCATTATCTGCGGCTGTCCTGAAGCCCAACTGTTCCAGAAATGTTCCAGTGCCGGCAAAAAGCCTGATCGAGGCGTGTCCAGCCACGGCATTTCATCGATAAAAACTACCTGTTTGGGTTTGCTGTTGCGTGAACGTCGATTATGGGATTTCCGCTTGTCGGCTTCCAACAGATCCCGAAGCCGCTCGAATGCCATGAACCAATTACCAATAGTGACAGAATTATCCAAGCCATGACGATCGAGGGCAGTCTTGAAGTTTTCCAGCTGTGTAGTCAGGCCGGCACCTTCAATTCCCGTTACCCGGAATGCGAATATATCGTCAAAATACTCACGGACAAGATAGGTTTTACCCACCCTGCGGCGACCATATACCGCTACAAACTCTGGCTTATCAGATGCCGCGAGCAATCTGAGCCGCTCTTTTTCCATCTTTCGCCCGAGTATTTCCAAGGGTACCTTCCAATATAATTGCCGAAATCATAGTAAAATGCTTTGATTTCGGCAATTATAGCACCTGCCGAATACCGTATCAATGAAAGGCGACACGGATGCAAGGCAACGCGGATTCGACGCTACACGTCACACCCTCTGTCTCCCTGTCATCCTTGCGAAGCGGCGAAGCCGCGTAGCGAGGATCCATCGCGTGAGCCGTAAGGCTCACCACGAATCTTACGGTTGCGAGGTCGCGCTATCGCGCGATTCCCCTCAGGCCCCTGCTATTTCCTTTCTTCAAGTTGTTTGCGCTGCGTGCGGACGACGCCGAAGAGATAGCTACCGCCGGCAAGGGCATTGGTACGCCTTGTTTTGGGAACTTCGGCGCCCTCCTTCACTCCACCCTTGCATGGGATTGTTCCCCCTTGAAAATTACCGGAAGTATCTTCCGGTACAATCTACCCTTCATCC
>JAISFJ010000066.1 GCA_031263665.1 Coriobacteriales bacterium | reverse complement strand
AGCCAAATCATCGATAGTGAGGCCAGATGCTCTGTCGAGAAAAACCCGGATGACGTGCGCCACCTTCGTACCGCTCAACTCAACATCAACAAGCTCAAAGCCATGCGTGATGGCCGCTTTCTCCAACAAATCTATGAGTCGCTGTCGCCTTGCGTCACGCATAACCATCCAGTCTCATCAATGTTTTGCCAAAAAGCAAGTTCCTTACTTAACAAAAGAAAGCGGGACAAAGCCCACTTCCTCGACAACATACACAATCGCTGTTGAGCAGCAACAGAACACGCACTCGTCCCTGCGGAAAAGCACAAAAGATGTTATACCACAAAACCCCCACCCTGACCAGTACTCTCTTACACAACTTTGAAATGGAGAGCCATGAAGAGGCACGGGCGTTACCGACGCTACAACTCACAGGCTGCCAATTCCCCCAAGGACAGCAAAACCCAGCAGGACTGGGACTGGGACTGCTGCTTTCGCTCGGCTTTTACTCCCCCTGGGCCCGGCGCGGTGTCTTGTAGTGTTATACTGGCGCAGTGCGGTTGTTGGTGGGGCGGGGCGACAACTGCCGCAAGGGAGTATTGGTTGCTCAGAAGCATGAGGCAAAAAGGGAGTGGAACATGGACGAAGTGTATGAGTTTTTGAAGAAGGTTAAGACCTACTACATCGCCACCATCGACGGCGACCAGCCACGGGTGCGCGCGTTTGGCACCATCGACCTGTTTGAGGGTAAGCTCTACATCCAGACGGGCAGAGTCAAAGATGTCTCAAAGCAAATCGCCGCAAATCCCAAGGTTGAGATATGCGCCTTTGACGGAAAGCAGTGGCTTCGTGTCGCCGCGACGCTCGTGGACGACCCACGCATCGAGGCCGAACAGCACATGCTTGACGACTATCCCGAGCTCTCCAACCTCTACAAGGCAGGAGATGGCAACAACCAGGTACTGTACCTCAAAGACGCGACAGCCACCTTCACCGCATTTGGCGGCGAACCAAGGACTGTTACCTTCTGAGAAAACCTGTCGCTTAAGGGCATTTCTAAAACCGCTTGTATAACAGATTCCGAGTCAGTTTGCTCCAGGTCTGTTCGGGCAAGCGGTGGGACTAGCAGAACTCATGCAACAACCCCTATTCCTGACTGGACGGCGGAGGGCTATGGTTATGACAGTGGCTCCTAAGGCAGCAAGTATCAGGGCTGCGGTGCCGAACATGAGCGATGAGGTGTCGTAAAACTGTGTGTATTGTCCGAAGGAAGGTGGTCTTCACGGGGCTGGCAACAGGTTTGTTGTCTCGGTAGGTGCTGCATTTGAGGGTGCGCCAAGTCGAGCGGCCACCGTGGGAGTTGTTGTTTTTGGGCGGATATTACGCAGTTGAGGTGGTACCTGCTCGCAGAGGTTGCCCCAAAAACGTTTGGGCATGAAGTTGCGCTGACAGGTAGGATTGCGTCGTTCTTCTATCGCAATCGTATCGTAGAAGGTCTGCCAAAGCGCCTGAAAGCCATCTTCTGCCAGAGTCTGAGAGGGTTCCTGAATGTCCCGCGCGTCAACGAGCCACCATCGCTCGGTGTCAAAAACTCCTGAAAGGCCATGTCGCGCGTCATATATCATAAAGGGCTGTATATTAAAGCGTGTCGCAAAATGCCCCATGATGAGTGGTACCACACTTGCTCGTGGCTCAATGCGCGAGAAGTAAACACCATTTTGCAACTGGGCAAACCGTACAAATTGCAGCATGTAGTGAGCCTCTTTGGCAACCTGTCCAAGCACGTCCTCAAAGGAGTCAACCGCGGGGTTCGCCAAGTGAGAACAGGCTCTTTTTCCCTTTCGCATCGTGTAGAGCAGGTAGCGAACAATCACGCCTCCCTTCCGTTCATCATCAGATAAAAAGACCTGTTTGAGATTTTCATACACGCGTTCACCAAGCGTAGTGGTGACACCGTTTCGCACTCGCTCGGCCTTGGCAACATCGGTGAGAATGGGAATATAAGAACAAAGAAGGCTTTGCTGGAGACAGCGTTCTTCCACGATGTTGAGTGGCTCTTCTTTGCGACGGAAGGCCTCAAAAACGGCCGTCAGCATCCCTTCAAGCGTGCCGTCATAAAGGTAGACGGGCTGTACGTCATCCATCCCCCTGTCCCAGCCGCCCCGCCCCTCTTGTTTTACCGCTAGACTCATGAGGCCCTCCTTGCGAGAATTGGCGTCTGCGCCGGCGGCAGGGTGGCAGGCTGAGCGGCAGGCTTGGCGGACGCGGATGCCAGAGCTGCGGGCAGCACGGATGTGGGCGAGGACAACACAGACGCGGGCAAGGAGAACGCCGATGTGGGTGCGGGCTCAGACTTCTCGTCAAACAGAGAGAGCTGTCCGTCGAGCACACCTTTGAAGCGGCGCCCTTTTGCCTGACGCGTAAGCTCGCGATAGATAGAGAGAGGGTCAAACAGCACCCCATCCGCAAATTTTCCATTGCAGGTTATGAAGTACTTCGCACGCTTGAGAGTGATGTTCAATCTTTTGAGGTCCTCGAAGCGCAAAGAACGCTCTCGCCGCGCACACACAACGCGCTTGGCTCCGCGTACACCTATCCCTGGGATACGCAGGAGCATCTCATAGGGTACCCGGTTTACCTCGACGGGGAACTGGTCGATATGATTGAGCGCCCAATTGCATTTTGGATCGATGAGCGGATCGAGAAACGGGTGTTCTTCATCAATAATTTCATCGACATCAAACTCGTAAAAGCGCATGAGCCAGTCCGCCTGATAGAGGCGATGCTCTCGCAAAAGCGAAACCTCACTCGTCGCGGGAAGAAGCGGATTGCTGTTTATAGGGATATACGCGCTGAAAAACACACGCTGGAGCTCAAGGCGCTGGTACAAACTCGCGGAGAGTTTGAGTATGTGATAGTCGCTTTCTGGCGAGGCGCCGACGATCATCTGAGTGCTTTGCCCCGCGGGAACAAAACGCGTGCGGCGCACGGTACTGAGGCGTTTGTCCTGGTAGTTTGCCTTTATGCCATCGCGCACAAAGGCCATGGGCCTCAGTGCCGACTCCCCCGCCTTTTCTGGCGCGAGCAGCTTGAGGCTTTTCTCGGAGGGAAACTCGATGTTGAGACTCATACGATCGACAAGCACACCAAGCCTGACGAGCAACTCTTCGGAGGTACCGGGAATCGCCTTGGCATGGATATAGCCGCGAAACCCATAGTCCTCACGCAAAATATGTATGGCCTCACACATGCGCTCGGTCGTGTAATCGGGATTTTTGAGGATGCCCGAAGAAAGAAACAGCCCCTCGATGTAGTTGCGACGATAAAACCCAATGGTCAACTCGGCGAGTTCTCGCGCGGAAAATGTCGCGCGTGGTATGTCATTGGAGCGCCGGTTTACGCAATACGCACAGTCATAACTACATACATTTGAGAGCAGAACTTTAAGAAGGGTTACGCAGCGCCCATCCGCGGAAAAGGTGTGGCAGATGCCCGCCGAAGTAGCGGAGCCCAACTGCCCCTTGACCGCCTGGCGATTAACGCCGCAACTCGTACAGGCAACATCATATTTCGCGGCATCGGCCAGTATCGTCAGCTTGTCCAAGAGTTCCATATAATCGGCAACCTCCCCAAAGAGAACATCTGTTCGATTTATAGTACCCAAACAAATGTTCGCTGTCAACTCAAATGTGAGAGACGACACAAATAGCCAGAGGAGGTCGGGGAAAGTACAGAACCAGTAGTGGAAGCTTTTTAGAGGCCGGCTTGTTTGAGGGCGGTTTCGTAGGTGTTGTAGGCATTGGGGGGACTGCCGAGGAAGGTTGTGGTTACTACGCCCTCTTTGTCGATGATAATCGTGTAGGGGATGCCCGTAGTTGGATAGAGTGCGCCTATCGTCGCCTTCTCGTCGAGCACCCACTTAAAGCTGTAACCGGTATCCGCGATGAACGCGCGCGCGTCGGCAGCGTCGTCGTTCATGGTAACAGCCAGCACCTCCAACTCAGGGTAATCCGCCTTCAGAGCAGCGATATCGGGCATCTCAGAAACACAGGGCCCGCACCAGGAAGCCCAGAAGTTGAGAAGTACGACCGAGCCCTTAAGCGCTGAGAGATTCTCGCTTACGCCATCAACGGTGGTATAGGAGAAATCCGGCGCCGGCGCGCCTTCTCGTACTGTTGAGCCGGTGTTTGCCGATGACGAGGCGGAAGAGTCTCCCGCGTCACCTGAGCCCGACGAGGCCTTAGGCGTAGCCTCATCTGAGGATAACGCGGATGAACCCACGCCCGTACAACCCAGCAAGCCTGCCGTGAGCATCAGCGCCATCATCGCGACCAGCGAAGCAACCGCCAACGCGGCCACCTTCGGCAAAGTTTTGTTGAGCTTCTCACCCGTTCTTGTGTCTTTCATAGCGATTTTCATAGCGATTTCGCCTCTTTCTCATCACGCCCGACGTGGGCTTTTTCTCTCATCATGAGCCGACTTTTCATTTTTGAACAACCCCGTCAACGTAAAGGCGATGGCCTGTTGCTCACAATGCCTTGCGCAGGCGCCGCACTGAACGCACTCTCGGTCGCTTACTTCGGTGATGTCCATCTTACACACTTCAACGCAGGTCTTGCAATGTGTGCAGCGCGATTCATCAACACGATACCGCAGCAACGCGACACGATTGAAGAAGGAATAAAGCGCGCCCAACGGACACAGAAAACGACAAAAGGGCCGGTAGACAAACAAACAGGCGATAACAAAAAGAATGAGCACGGCGAGCTTGACAACAAACTGCCAGCCGACTATCGCCCTCAGCCCCTCATTGCCCGCGAGCAGAGGAAGGCCCGCCTCCAAGGTACCCGCGGGGCACAGCCAGGCACAGAAAAATGGCAGCGAACTCGTAGCGAACAGTGCCAAACCCAGGGGTATGGCGATGACGGTGAGGCCCAACACAACATATTTACCTCGGCTTAAAGCACGGCTCCAGGCCCCTTTACGCAACTTGGGCAGAGGCAGTTTATCGAGCAGTTCCTGGATGAGCCCAAAGGGGCAGAGCCATCCGCAGACCGTCCTGCCTAAAAGCGCGCCGAAGGCAAGTATGGTACCCACGAGATAAAAAGGCAGCTTGCGGTCGGCGGCACCGAGCGCGGCCTGGAGAGAGCCGATGGGGCAGGCACCAATCGCGCCGGGACATGAATAGCAGTTTAAGCCGGGGGCACAGATGGCCTTCGTGGGCCCCTGATAGATGCTGGCATTGGCAAAGCCCGGCAAGTTGAGGTTATAGAGCAGGGCGGCCAAAAGCTGAATAACGCGCCGCTTAGAGCGCCGGTACCATCCGTATATCTGTGACATCGCGCTCACCCGATGCCTCACCCGATGCCGATGCATTCAAAGCAGATGAGAGCGGCTTTGCGTAGGGTGTCAAGCGCGTCTCCCTGGGCAAGCCCCAAGACGATAAACAGCAAAGCAAGCGCAAGCAACAGCGCAGCTGTTATCAGATGTCGACGCACAGGTTTCATCAAGAACCTAACCTATCAAGGGGGACGGTTCCTGGTGTGGAGTGCACACCAGGAACCGTCCCCTCTGTGCACTCAGCCCACTGCCGTCCTCGTCCCCCCACTGTCCCAGTTGCCCCGTCGCATCAGTCCCACTGCCGTCCTCGTCCCTACTGCTTGAGCAGGCGGGCCAGCAGCTGGTAGCCGGGGTCAACGAGCAGACCGGTCGCCTGAGCCTCACGCTCGGTCAGACGTTGGCCGCCACCAGCCTCGATGCCCGACCCCGCCATGACAAAAGGGACCGGCTCAGAGGTGTGGCGCTTGGTCAAAACGGGTGTGGGGTGGTCGGGCAGGGCGAGAATGCGCAGCGGCTGTGCGGCGGCATAGGAGCGCAGGCGGCTGATAATTTCGCGGTCGATGGCCCCAACAGCCAGCCGCTTGCCTTCGACATTGCCGTAGTGCCCTTCGGCATCGGGCGCTTCCACATGGATGAACGCGACATCGTTATCCTGAAGCATCGCAAGAGCGCCCTCTCCCTGGGCGGCGTAATCGTTGTCCGGGCCATCGGTAACCCCATCAAAATGATAGCGTTTGATGCCCGCAAGCTGAGCGATGCCGCCTAGCAGGTCAACGCCGGAGTTCATGGCGGCCCGTTTGCCAAAGCGGCTCGTGAAGTCCTCCATATTCTCCGGGCGCATACCCGGCCAAAACGCAAACACATCGGTCGCGGGCAGTTTGCCTTCCGCTCTGCGCCGCGCGTTAATCGGCGAGGTCGCAAGCACCTCACGCGCGCGCGCCTCAAAATCCAAGATGAGCTGTGCCTCGGGGCCGTGCGGCGGATGCTCTGCCACCGGCATGTCGGCGATGTTGTGCGCGGCGGCAAAGCTCGTCTCCATGAGGGCCGGATGCCCCGTAACCACAAGATAGAGGCGAAACCCCGTGCCTTTGTAGAGCTTAAAT
>JAISFJ010000043.1 GCA_031263665.1 Coriobacteriales bacterium | reverse complement strand
CTCGCCCAATCCCACATAGAAACGTTTGTCCTTGTCATTGCTGTCGAGAAAAAACACTTCTCGTGCGTTGAAATAGGCGCTCTTGATTTCATGCTCGGTCATGCCATGCTTGAACGCGGTATACCAGACCGTTACGCGCGACTCATGCATACGTTTCCTCTCAAGCACACAGTCGTTTCACAAATTCAAAGTGTAGCACACTCCTGTAGGTGCGACGTGCAAAATCGTTATGCCGGCGCACAGTGCATGTATCACCATAATAGTTGCCGGCGGCAGACAGTAAAGGAGCTGCCCGCTCAAACCCTGACGGCCTTTGTGGGTGCCTCCGGCGCGGGCAAAACGATGGCCGCTCAGTTGATTCCTCAGTTCTGGGAGGCGAGCAACGGAAGCATCACGATTGATGGTAAGGCGATAAAGGCAGAATCGTCGAGCAGGGCACACACGCCACACTGACGCAAACCGACGGCTGGTACGCCCGCATGGTAAAAGAACAACACAAAGCCCGTGAATGGGCCAGGTAGAGAAGAGAAGGAGATTCTGAGGGTTGAAAGGGTTTGGACAGGTAATCATCGGCGCCGGCGTCGAAGCCGGATACTTTCGATGGGGCTTAGTTCCTCTGCGTGCAATTCACCTGGATTGAATTCTCGACTTACTCTGTCTTTCATGTTTGACTCCATTTCGCCGCCTCCACTGTCCCACTCTCGTCTCAAATCGTTACATGAGCGCGACGTAGGCTGAATAGACGATGTCGGCCACAAATACGCCGGCTAGGACCACAAAAAGGAGGGTGTTTTGCCAGCGCTTGATTCTTGCGAGCAGTTTCTCAACCAAAGGCATGAACACATAGAGTTCGATGACGCCTAGTACGACAAAGCGCAGGGTATCCTCCAAACATATCCTGCCATGCAGGTTGAAGGGTTTTTCCGTGTAATCCCAGGGACGAAAGTTAAAGTAGGTGTCCAGCAACCAATGCCCCGCGTACTCAACAACGCTGACGATTAAAAATATCAAAATGATGGCCAGAAGCGGCGTGATGTTGAGGCCACCGAGCCTGATTTTCTTTTTGACAAAACGCCCCAACACAAGCAATAAAACAAGCCCGCCGCAGCCGTAAATCACCAACCAAGGGCCATGCAGAGGACCCTGCCATTGCCAGGGATGGTGATACCAAAAATTATCCAACAGATTCTCGTAGATATACCCCATGACGGCGCACAGCAAAAAGTAGTAATACCACCGCTGCCAAAACGCGACATTTCGCCGTGAGCTTCCTGCCCGGAGCTTTGCTCGGTCGTGTGCAGCTGTTCCTTTATCCACCATAGAGATACCTGTTCCCAAGCGGCACAGTAACTATGCCGTCGCTTGGCTTTTCATGTAGCGCTTGAGTGCCTCGTGCTCTCGCGAGTGTCTGCCAATATCACTATGACTATCGTATCATCTTCTTCGACCACCCGATACGCGAGTTCGTAGTTTGTTTTGTTGTAATAAAGGGCACTTCTAGAAACCGCTTGTGTGTCACCCTGTGAGAAGCAAAGTAAAGGTATACTATTCATCAGAGCGCAAACAGAGAGGGGATGCTGTTCGGTGCCAGGCCCAAGCAATCTGGCCACAGGATATTGTGTAATTTATTGCTCAACAGGTCCTAAGAAGGGAATCAGGGGACAATGGCGGGGATAGAGGTTTCATGTTCTCAGTGCGGGGCGGGCGAATATCGTCTCCTCGATGCCCGTACCGGGGAAGTTGCGTGTCTGTATTGCCGCAATCAATGGATTATCCCCGAACTTGTTCAAAAGTCCGAAACCGAAAAGTATCTTGAGGAGCAGGCCAAGCAACCTCGGGTGACCCATGACAATACAACCGAGACCGACAAGCAGCTGATGGACGTCGTCTCCGGCCTCGTAGGCGCGGCCGGCCTCGGCTTCCTGCGTTCCGCCAGCCGGATGCTCGCCCGCTTCCTCAAGGCAATCATCCTCATCATCGTCTTAGTCGCCATCATAGTTGTCGCTCTCATCCTCATCAGAATCTACGCCTGAAACCAGGCGTCTATGGGACAGTGGGATTTCCCTACAGAGTATCGATGATACTTCCGTACCGTTTCCAAAACTCGGCAGGAGTAAGGATTGGGTATCGGTCGGCAAGGGCCAGCAGGTCTTTATCGCCTGTTATCAGAACCTCCGCTTCCGACTCGACAAGCAGCACCAGCTTAGCAAAAACAAGAAACTTGCATTATAGTGGGTCATGACAATAAGGAAATAATCAGGAAATAATCACCTGGCTGGAGGTTACCTGACCGATGAATTCCCCTACCAACACCGCCGACACCGCCAACGCCACCACCGACGCCAGCGCCAACCTTGCCCCTCCCACCGACCTTGTCTCCCCTGCCAATCTCGTCTCTCTTGTTGGCGTCCACAAGCGTTTTGGCAGGCAGGAGGTCTTGAGCGGCATAGACCTCAGGCTCTCCGCGGGGAGCATAACCGGCCTTTTGGGGCCGAGCGGTTGTGGCAAGACCACGCTGGTCAACATCATCGTGGGCATGTCACGGGCCAACCAGGGCGCCGTTGAGGTGCTCGGCGAACGCCCGCCGTTTCGCCGGGCGCGTCGGCGTCTTGGCTTCATGCCACAGGGCGAAGCGCTGTATCTCGACCTCACCGCGCGGGAGAACCTCCGCTTTTTCGGCGCGCTGTACGGGATGTCCGGCCGCGAGTTGGACGAGGCAATCCCCCAGGTGCTCGCACTCGCGCGTCTGGAGGACACCGGCCGCAAAACCATCGCAAACTTCTCCGGCGGTATGAAGCGCCGTCTTTCCCTGGCAATCGCGCTGCTACACTCCCCGCAGCTGCTCGTATTAGACGAACCCACGGTCGGGCTCGACCCCGAACATCGCCTCGAGCTCTGGCGCGCCTTCCGCACGCTGGCACACGGCGGTTCGGGTCTGCTCATCACCACCCACGTCATGGACGAGGCATCATCCTGCGATGAGATTGTCATGCTGCGCGACGGCCGCATCATCGCGCAGGGCAGCCCCACGAAACTCATGCGGCAAAGCGACGCGTCAAGCCTCGAGGCGGCGTTTCTCGCTTTTGAAGGTGCGGAGGAGGTGCACGATGATAAGACTCCCAAAGAGCAGGGCACCAACTCCCAGTCGCGCGAAACATCCGCGCGGGGCGGAAAGGAGTCCTCCGATGCGTAACACCCTCGCGCTCGCCCGGCGCATACTCCAGCAGTTCTCCCACGACCCGCGCACCGTTGTACTCTTTCTCGTCGCCCCGGTGGTGGCGCTGTGGCTGTTCTCGGTCATGCTCGGCAGCCCCGACTACGAACCCCGGCTCGCGGCGGTAGACCTGTCCGACGAGGTGGTCACCGCGCTTGAAAGCGAGACCCCGTACGTTACCGTCTACACCACAGGTGAGGCGGGCGCGGCACAGGGCGCGCTCGAAAAGCGAGAGGTCGACGCCGTTTTGACCATTCGGGACGAGACACTTGTCGTACAGGTCGAGGGCACGGACTCATCTAAAACCGCGGCGAGTGCCGAGGCGGTGCAGGCCGCGGTGCGGCAGGTCGCCAGCGACGAGCGCGACCAGCTTTCAGAAGACTTCGCCGATACCTTTGCCGAAATGAAAACCCAACTCGCGCCTTTGGGTATCAGCGTCGAAGAGCCACAGATTAACCTTAGCATCAGCGAAATCGAAATCGCCTATCTGCATGGCGACGCAGGTTGGACCCTGTTCGACTTCATCGGGCCGGTTTTTCTCACCATCTTCATCTTCGTATTCGTCTTCATCACGAGCGGAATGTCGCTGGTGACGGAGCGCACGGGCGGCACAATGGAGCGCCTGCTTGCGACGCCCATCGCGTCGTGGCAACTCGTGGCGGGCTATGCGCTCGGCTTTGGCGCGGTATCGCTCGTCCAGGCCGGCGTGGTGCTCTGGGCCTGTCTGGTGCTCATCGGCTTTCCCAATGTGGGAGCGCTGCCACTCGTGTTTTTGCTGACCTTCTCCACCGCACTTGCCTCGCTCACGCTGGGCTTGCTCGTCTCAGGACTGGCAAAGACGGGGTTTCAGGTCATCCAGCTGATGCTGCTGTTCGTCGTGCCTCAGATACTGCTCTCAGGGCTGTTCGACCTCTCGCAGGCACCTGTCTGGATGAAGGTCCTTTCGGCCTGTTTTCCCGTAACGCACGCCGCCGAAGCACTGCGCGATATCATGTTGCGAGGCTCAGACCTCGCCGCTTTCGGTCCTGACCTGGCGATACTCTGGGGCTTCATCGCCCTGTTCTTCCTCGGAGCAACCGCCAGCTTTAACCTGCGCCGCTCAAAAGGATAAAACTATCTTCTGCTGTCTCTCGTTAAATCCTGTCTGCCGATAAGCGTCCCAAAAGTCCGCTTTTTTGACCGCTGAGTCTATCTGGCGGGAACTGTCATCTATCGCCCTCCCCAGACAACCCAGATACCACGAGAGCCAATCCGTTATATCCCCTGATGAGCCCAAATTTCCGTTGCGTAGTTTCTAACCCCTATTCTACGCAGATATGCGTAGAATACAAGACGTGTCAAGGGGACGAGGGGCGAGTGGGACAGAGGGGGGGACGGTGCAGAGTGGGACAGTGAGTGGGACAGGTAAAGTAACATTCGAAGTGGCATATTGGGATTTATAGAGAGCACGCCTTGCGCTTGCATTTGAGATAAACATACGGCGTGCGACACACTGTTGGCGAGCGCGGCTGATACCCATCGGTTGCACAAACCAAAGGCTTACAATCCGTACCGTTCGCGGCGGCGTTGTGCTTCGTGGTAGACCTTGTCGTCATCGCGCACGCTGATAACAATCACAACCATCCGTCCTTCAACACGTCTGAGGGCGTAGACTGCACGGATTCCCAGATTCCTGAACTTGATGCGGAACAGACCTGTGAGATTCACGCCCGCTTTGTTGCCAAGCGGCTCACCATAGCCGCCTTCGTTTTTTGGAAGAGGATTGCCCAGCGTCTTTTCGATTCCCTTACGTATTTGAGGTCTGATGGACGCATCAAGTCTCCGGATGTCCTTTTCCGTCTCAGGAAGGTATTCGGCTGTCCAGCTCATTCGATAACCACGTCGGGAGCGTTTGCGACATCCTCGTCGGTGACTCCCAACG
>JAISFJ010000010.1 GCA_031263665.1 Coriobacteriales bacterium | reverse complement strand
TCATACTGATCGTGCGAAAATAGCCGCTTTGGGCGCAGCACCTCCAGTTTACTTGCGGTAGGTTACAGGGGCGTTGGCGTAGGTTACCCAGTACCAGCCGTATCGGGGCATGGAGTGTTCCAAGTCGGGGTCGCAGATGTAGGTGGTTCCTTGATGATATATCTCCACCCAACCATGGGGAGCCCATCCGCCGGAACGGCTGGGTACGGAACCGGTCACCACCTGCGCGTCATAACCATGCGCCAGAGCAATCATGCAGAACAGCGCCGCGTAACGATAGCAGTTTCCCGCACCGTTGTCATACATCTGCATGGCATAGCCAGGAGCCCAGTGCCCACTGGGAGTATCGTAGGTACGTCGATAATTAAATGAGGCCACATACTGAAAGCTGCCATAAAGAGTGTTACCCGCTCTATTTTGGATGGTCTTCATCTTCTGATCGAAAGCTGTTCCATGCCACAATCCTTCATTATCTAAAAATCGTTGAGTATTGCCATACGCCGCCCATCCGGTCCTCATGCGTCCGGAGTCGCTGCCACCAAGATAATAGACCGCGTTACCAAACGTCTGCCAGCCACTGAGCATCTTGCCGCTGCTACTGAGGTAGTACCAGGCGCGTCCAAGCTGCAACCAGCCGCTGCTATACATATTCCCGTCACCGGGTCTGAAATAATACCAGAAGGCCTCGGTTTCTTTTCCATATTTCAGCTTATGCCAGCCGGTAACCATCCTGCCTGAATCGCCGCCTCTGAAGTAAAACCAGCTCGTACCCTTTGACCACTTGAGGCGTTGCCACCCCGTCATCATTTTGCCATTGTTGGCGGCATCGAGATAAAACCAGCCACCACCCCAATAAAGCCAACCGGACAACGCGTTTCCGTCGCCGGGTTTGAAGTAGTACCAGGAAGCCTCGGTGTCCTTTTCGCCCTTCAGCTTATGCCAGCCGGTGAGCATCCTGCCCGAGTCACCACCTCTGAAAGCGAACCAACTCGTACCCCTCGACCACTTAAGGCGTTGCAGACCGGTGACCATGGGTGCCTGACCACTCTCATTTTGCTTGAGATAATACCAACTGCCGCCATCGTTAAGCCATCCTACCCACATACGGCCGTTGTCCCCGCCACGGAAGTAGTACCACTTCTCTTCAATCTTTTGCCACCCTTTGCGCATTTGCCCTTTCCCGTTGAGGTAAAACCAATCCTTACCCTGAGAAAGCCATCCCGTCCACATCTGTGCACCGGTTTCCTCGTCTTTTGTGGAGCTGTCAAAGAAGTACCACTGCCCATTCAGCTTATGCCAACCGGCCTCTCGATAGCCTTTGGTAGTAAAGTAATACGTCCGCTTTTCTGTGCCCTCATCAGTCGTGACCGTGATGGTCTGAAGTCCTGTGACCGGCACTCCGTCTACGTAGTAACGCCAACCAGTTTTGTTGGAGACCCATCCTTCGGGTGTGGTGGATGCCGCGGTGTTTACGGTGCCCGCCGTGTCATTGCCGGTGGGTTGCGTGGCGTTTGCAGAGTTCGCCGTGTCATTGCTGGCAGAGTTCGCGGTGTTTGCGGTGTTTGGAGCGTTTGCGAGCGGCGCTCCTTCGGTTGTCTCGTCTGCCATTGCCGCGACAGATGACGGCTGCTCAACTGAGAGCCCCTCTTCGGCATACGCGCTTGAAACCGTGGATATGAGACTGACCAGCAGCCCGACGAGCAACGCCAAGACAAAGAGGGGCAGTGCAAGCGTCAAGGTAGGTGGCCGACAAGACTGAGAAGTTTGACCAGATTGAGAAGTTTGACCAGACTGAGAAGTTTGACAGGTCTGGTGAATCTGACAAACCAAAGGGGCTCGATAAGCTGAAAAGTTTTGGCTGCCCCTTGCGCCGTATGCAGAAAATCCCCGTCGATGATACGCTCCCATTGCTGCCTCCTCGTTTATGCATTGTTTGATTGGGGAAGCACCGATTTATTGCTTGCACGCCACCTGATGGTCATTTTTCGCGTCTGGCAGCGCCCCGCAACGCCAGCACTAGCCCAGCTAGTCCTGGCGTCGCTCGCCTTGCCAGACACGAAAATGAGCACCATCTGGCATACAAGCAATAAATCGGTACTTCCTTAAACTGTTGAGCCTCCCCGCGATTCTCTTGCTATTATAACAAAGCTCTCAGGCTCCCTGCACTGACAAAACAGCCTATTCTGCACTATACTGTTCAGCAACGTGGGAAACATGGGAAGCGTGGGAAAAGGGAGACGGGATGCTCGACAATAAACTCGTAGGGAACTGGCGCCATAACGTCGTGGCCTTCACCTCGCCCAGAAACTAACGCCTCATGGTATTTTCATCGCTCTCGTTTCTTTGTGTGTTCTTGCCAACGGTATTTTTAATCTATCTCGTCATCCCCTGGATGAAAGCGAAAAACGCACTCCTGATTTGCGCGAGCATCGCGTTTTATGCCTATGGCGAACCGGTTTACGTGGTGCTCATGCTCATTTCGTCGCTCGTCAACTGGGGTTTTGGTCTTTTGCTCGGTGCAGGCGCGGGTGCGGAGGCGGACGGGGGCACGGGTGCGGGGGCGAAAGCGGGCAGGGACGCACAAGAGGGTACCGGAGACGATGCCAAAAGTGCGGCCGCCGCAAAAGCACGAGTACAAAGACGCCGCAAGGCACTGGTTGCCGGAGCGATCGTTGCCAACCTTGGCTTTTTGGTGGTGTTTAAGTACGCGGGAATGCTGGCGGCATCCATTGGCGCGCTTATCGGCGACGAAGCGCCCTTTGCCGGACTCGCCCTGCCCATCGGTATCTCGTTTTACACGTTTCAGGCACTGTCCTACGTCATCGACGTGTATCGTGGCGAAACCCCTCCCCAAAAAAGTTTCTTTCGCGTCCTGCTGTTCATCTCGTTTTTCCCACAGCTCATCGCCGGCCCCATCATCAAGTATCACGACGTTGAAGAGCAGCTTGCCGAGCGCAAAATAACAATCGACGGCGTCGCCCGTGGACTGCGACGCTTCTCGGTGGGGCTCGCCAAAAAGATACTCATCGCCAACACCTTTGGCAGCATCGCGGACGCGGTATTTGCCGCCCCTCAAACAGAAATTAACATCGCGGTCGCGTGGATTGGCGCGCTGGCCTATCTCATTCAGATATATTTTGACTTTTCAGGATACTCGGATATGGCAATCGGGCTCGCACGTATGTTTGGCTTTGTCTATCGTGAGAATTTTGACTACCCCTATATCTCGCGAAACATTCGGGAGTTCTGGCGGCGATGGCATATATCGCTCTCGACCTGGTTTAAGGAGTACCTCTACATCCCGCTTGGCGGCAATCGAAAAGGGAGGGGCCGCGCGGTGCTCAACAAACTCATCGTCTTTGGCCTTTGCGGTCTGTGGCATGGAGCGAGCTGGACCTTTGTCGTCTGGGGGCTCTTTCACGGCATCTTCCTACTTTTGGAGGAATATCTGCCCATCAGGCGACTGCCGCGCGCTTTGGGCTGGGTTTATACACTGCTCGTCGTCTGCGTGGGCTTTGTTCTGTTTCGCTCCGAAACCTTTTCTCAGGCTCTGTTCATGCTCGGACAGATGTTCGCCGGTTTTCACTTCGAGCATATGGCGGTGGCGCGCGCTTCCTGGATGTTGGACCCCCTCACCATCTTCCTGTTTGTGGTCGCGATTATCGCGGCAACGCCGATTGCCCACGTGGTCGCCCGAGCCCTTACCCGCAACGGTAGCGATGGGGCCGAGATTGCTGCTGCCGATGAGGCTAACACGGCTGCTGCTGTCGATAAGGACGAGACTGCCGATGCTGCTGACCCCTCCGCTGCGGCCGACGCTGCCGACGCGGCTGCTGCTGCCGGCACGATTGCTGCTGCCAACACTGCCGAGACTGCTGCCGTTGCTGGGCGCGGCAAGAGCAACATCATCTTCCGGCTGATTAGGACAATGAGTTACGTCGGCGCGCTCGGATTATTTGTCCTGTGCCTGCTTGCGCTTTCCGGCGGCGGTTACAATCCGTTTATCTACTTCAGGTTTTGAGTGGGGAGGAAAAGGAAGATGAAACAGCGTCCCGTGCAAGCTCTTAAACCGGCGCCTTCGCCCACGCCAGAACTCACGCCAGCGCCCAAACAATCATCCGGGCAGCATCCCGTGCCGCATCCCGTGCAATTCCTCTTTATCATTTTCGCCATGGCGCTTTTGCTCATACCGTCTGTTGGCATGACGTGGGCGCGCACCGATGGTACCACCGAGAACCGCGAACTCGCGACAATACCGTCGTTGACCAGCGAGGACGGCGAGATAAATGCCTTTTACCCGTCGGAGCTTGGGGTCTTTTTTGAGGACCATTTTGCCTACCGCAACGAGGCCGTCTCGCTCAACGCGCGGCTGCGGGCAAGCATTTTTGGCGTGTCCGCCAGCGACCAGGTGGTCGTGGGCTCAGACGGCTGGCTCTACTTCGGCGGCACGATTGACGACTACGTGGGCGCCACTCCCCTAACGGAGCGCGAACTTCGAAGCATCGCGCACAACCTGTTTCTCATGCAGACCTACGCCGAGGCTCAGGGGGCGCAGTTCGCCTTCACCATCGCACCAAACAAAAACTCGCTGTACCCGGAGCACATGCCGGCCTTCTACCTCCCCTCACCCGAGGCTTCCAACGCAAGCCGTCTCGTTTCTTATCTGGAGGAGTACGGGGTAAACTACGTTGATTCCTTCTCGGTTCTTGAGAGCGCGAAGGCGGGAGTGGGTGGCGTGAAGGCGGGAGTGGGGACGGGCACAGCCGCCACAAACGCGGGAGCGAAAGCGGGTGGCGCGAAGGCGGGTGCGAGCGGCGGGCCCGTAGATGACGCGGATACACCAATTCCCCTGTACCTTCTGCGCGATTCGCACTGGAACAATTGGGGCGCCTATCTCGTTGATACCGCACTGGCAGAAAACTTAAGACTTGCGCCTTTGGAGGCAGATGAGTGGACTAAGCGCGTCGATTCGGTGGGAGATTTGGATTCGATGCTGTTCCCCGACATGACAACGCCCGAATCGCAGTTTTATCTCATGGGAATCAACGATGAGCCCACGCCCTTCTCCGAAGCGTCCGCGGCAATGGCGACACCAGCGGCAATCGGCGACGTTAACGGATGGGCATACGCCGGCGAGGCGCATGACGTGGAGACCGACCTGAGCCAGACCAAAGGCGAGGGCACGGGCGTGCTCGTCGCGTATCGGGATTCCTTCGGTAATGCCCTGCTTCCTTACCTGGCGACGCAGACTTCCAGCGCCGAGTTCTCAAAGCTCGTGCCCTATAACGCGTTGCGCGTCTCTGAGCTCAAAGCCGACTACGTGTTGGTGGAGCGCGCGGAACGCCATATCGACTACCTGGCGCAGGCCGCGCCCATCATGCCCTGCCCCACCGTGCCCATCGACACAGGTGAAGCGAAGCCGGACACGGTCGCGCAGGAAAAATCTACCTGTGAAGTGGGAAAAAACGGTCCCCTCGTGAGCGTTTCAGGAGAAATCGACCCTCGAATCATCACCAACGATTCGGTCATCTACGTCTCGCTGGAACAGGATGAGGCTGCGGAGACGAACGCGGGCAAGCAAACGGAATCCCCACAAGAATACGTATTCGAAACCTTCATGCTGAGCTCGGCCGCAACGGACCTTGATAACGGCTATCTGGCCTACTTCCCTGAAACCTTGCTTTTGGGAGGTAAAAATGTCATAAAAGTATTTGTCTCGCAAGGCGACGAGCTTTTTTTGATACAATCGGTCGAGTATCATGAATAGGTAGTGTGCAGAGGCAAGATGAATATAAGGGAGGGCGTTACATGAATATGTCAAATATATCAAAACGAATGACCTGGTTGGTAGTGGCCGCGGGGTGTACGGCCTTAGTTGTGCTTTCCGTCGCTTTGACGGGTTGCACGCAAAACCCAAACATCGGTTTTGGTTCGGAGGTATCCCTGACCCAGACAACAGCCACAAATGATTTGGTTGTTGGTACGCCGAGCGAAAGTTCTCAGGAGTTTACCATCTGCAACCGGACTGGTCAGACCGTGACCGCCTTTGCACTGAAACTCACGACCGAAGAAGCCTTTGGCGAGTCATTTATCTTTCAGGAGTGGACAGAAGGGCAAAACCTGAAAGTGTATTTTGCGGAGCAAAAAGCCGTGCCAGTAGATAAAAATCTACGCTTTGACGTGCGGTTGACCCTTGCCGATGGCCAGGAGCTCGAAATCAAAGACGTCGGCCTTCTTGACTTTGAGAAGCTGAATCTGCGCATCGATGGCGCATCGGGCTTGGCTTATCTCGAATCCGTAAACGCGCTCAGTCTCCCCGTCTCCACGCTCGAACAATCGATAGCAGAAAAAGCCGCGGCCGAAGAAGAAGCGCGACGGGCTGAAGAAGAGGCCCAGGCGCGTGCCGAGGCGGAAGCGGCGGCAGCCGCCCAGGCAGCGGCGGCGGCGACAACTTCTTCTCGGTCATCGTCATCCTCAAACGCTGGGTCCGGTTATTCTTACAACAGCTCATCCTCCGGTAGCTCTGGCAGCGTTAACCAGTCGAGCGATGTCTGCGTTGACGACATCATCTTGCGCTAAGAAAGCACCGACTTAATCTCGCCGACAAGGGTTATGGAGCCCGTTGCCACTACGGCAGCGTTTTGGGCTGTGAGCGTGTTAAGCGCTTCGACCACGGACAAAAAGACCACCGGCGTGCGCCCATCAACCTGAGCGACCAGACGCGCAAGCTCGGTTGCCAAGATGGCGCGGGGCGAGGAAGATTGCGTGACCGCCAATTTTGAAAACAGCGGTGTGAGCGCCTCGATGATACCCGCCGCGTCCTTGTCAACGAGGATGCCCAGCAGCAAAGTGTCAAAGGTTTGAAGGAGCCCCGTTGCAGGGTCCAATCCATAGCGCTCAATGAGCGCCTGCGCCAGGCCACGCGCGGATTGGGGATTATGCGCGGCGTCAATGAGCAGAGCCGGTCGCTCACGAACACACTCAAAGCGCCCGGGAATGTTCAGAGTGCTGAGGACTTGCCGGATAACTGCTGGGTCAGGCTCATAACCAAGTGCCGCAGCAGTCGCCGCCAACGCACAAGCGATGTTCTGCTCCTGATACCGCGGAAACCGCGGGGGGACGGGGGCAACTGGGACAGGGGGGACGGGGGCAA